>NZ_JABXEM010000375.1:0-8425 GCF_013372595.1 Myxococcus sp. AM011 | reverse complement strand
GCCCCCAGGTGCCACGCCAGCTGATTCGCTCGCTTCTCCAGCTGCGCGTACGTCAGTCGCTCCCCCTCGAACACCACCGCCACCGCCTCTGGCGTCCTCGCCGCCTGCGCCTCCACCCACTCGTGCGCGCAGACCTCGATTCGCGATTCGACGGACGTCGCGTTCCAGCTGTCCAGCACGAGCCGCCGGTCCAGTTCCGTCACGAGGGACAACTCCGACAGGCGCAGCTGGGGTGCAATCACCGCCCGCTCCAGCACGCGCTCCAGATGTGTCACCAGTCGCTCGGCGGACGCGGACTCGTAGAGGTCCGTGCGGTACTCCAGCGTCCCGGAAAGTCCCGTCGACGTCTCGCGCAAGGTCAGCGTGAAGTCGAACTTCGACGTGCCGCTGTCCACGTCCAGCGGACGGAAGCGCAGTCCCGGGCTCTCCAACGCCGCCATGGGGGTGTTGACCAGGACCAGCGCCACCTCGAAGAACGGCGTGCGCTTGGGCTGGCGCTCCGGCTGGAGCACCTCCACCAGCTTCTCGAACGGCACGTCCTGGTGTGAGTACGCGCCCAGCGTCGTCTCGCGCACGCGTCCCAGCAGCTCGCGGAACGTCGGGTCTCCGTCCAGCTTCGTGCGCAACACCAGCGTGTTCACGAAGAAGCCGATCAACCCTTCCGTCTCCGGAAGGGTACGTCCCGCGACAGGGGCGCCCACGCAGATGTCGTCCTGCCCCGAGTACCGCGACAACAACACCTGGAGCCCCGCGAGAAGTCCCATGAACAACGTGGCCCCCTCCTGGCGACAGAAGCCACGCAGCATGCGGACCAGCCCCACCGGCAGCTCCACCTTGAGCACCGCCCCCGAGTTCGATGCCCCGGCGACACGAGGCTGGTCCGTCGGAAGCTCCAGCGCGGGCGGGGCCCCCTCCAACTGCTGCCGCCACCACGTGAGCTGTCGCTCCAACGCCTCGCCCCGCAGCCGCTCGCGCTGTCTCACCGCATGGTCCACGTACTGGAGGGAGAGCTCCGGAAGTGGCGACGGCCTGCCCGCGCTGAACGCCTCGTAGAGCGCCACCACCTCCCGGATGAGCACGGAGATGGACCACGCATCCGAGATGATGTGGTGCATCGTGACGACCGCCATGTGCTCGCGCTCCGACAGGCGCAGGAGCCGCGCGCGCAGGAGCGGCCCCCGGACCAGGTCGAACGGGCGCCGCGCCTCCTCGCGCACGGCGCGCAGGGCGATGGCCTCGCGCTCCACTTCGGGCAGGTAGCGCAGGTCCTCCACCTCCAGGGCCATGGGCGCGTTGCCCGCATGAGCCACCACCTGGAGCGGCCGGCCATCTCGCGCGGGAAACACCGTGCGCAAGGATTGGTGTCGACACACCAGCTCCGTGAACGCGCGCTCCAGCGCCGCCACGTCGAGCGTGCCCTCCAGCCGCAACGCCGCCGGCAGGTTGTAGAGCGGACTGCCCGGTGCGTACTGGTCCAGGAACCACAGCCGCTGCTGCGCGAAGGACAACTCCGCCTGCCGCTCGCACGGCACCAGCGATGACGGCCGCTCCCCGCGCGATGCGTGCAGCGGCTCCAGCTCCTCGCCGGGCTGCAACGCCACCAGCGCGTCGATACGTCCCGCCAGCGCCGATACCGTCACCAGGTCGAACATCTCCTGCAGCGACAGCTCCACCCGAAGCGACGTCCGGATGCGCGAGAGCACCTGTGTCGCCAACAGCGAGTGGCCACCCAGCTCGAAGAAACTGTCGAGCGCGCCCACCTGCGAGATGTTCAACACCTCACTCCAGATGTGCGCGACGGCACGCTCTGTGTCGGTGCGGGGTTCCACCGCACGGGTGACGCTTCGCTCTACGAGGAGGTCCTGGGAGCGTGGCTGGGTCATGGGAGGGCCCTGGAGAGGGGAGTCCAGGTAAAACAAGTCTTACTGATAAAACCTGGGTAAATGCACGCACCCCCCTACCAAGGGTGACCGGTTCACACTTGGGCGCGTGGTGTGCGACTGACCCGGGGATGCATCGTTCAGGGCCCGGCATCCGGAAAATTGTTCCAAGCCTGGATGCCCAGCGCACTGCGCCAAAGCAGACTGTCCTATAGTGCGCGATTCAAACCGACCATGAAGACAACGCTCTCACTCATGACGCTCCTCGCCGCAGGCGCCAGCCAGGCCGCGGGGTTTCAGATCGACACGCAGAGCGCTCGCGCCACGGGCCTCGGCAACGCGGCCACGGCGTGGATTGAAGACTCGTCCGCCATCTACTCCAACGCGGCCAACATCCTCGGCGTGAAGACGTTGGATATCACCGTGGGAGACACCGGCATCCTCCCCAACCTGAAGTTCACGCCGACGGGCGGCTCCACGCAGGGCCAGAAGCTGACGCTGTCACCGCCGCCGCATGTCTTCGCGGTGTTTCGCCCCTTCGAGAAGCTCGCGTTCGGCGTGGGGGCCTACGCACCCTATGGCGCGCGCAGCAACTGGGAGGACGACTTCGTGGGACGCTTCCGCGGGCAGCAGTCGAACCTCGCCGCGTACTACATCAACCCCACCGTCGCGTATCAGCTCCATGACGCCATCCGCGTGGGCGCGGGCGTGGACGTCGTGCGCTCCACGGTGGAGATCCGCCGGGCGCTGAACTTCCTGGACAGCGAGGGAGCCGTCCACCTGGGCGGCGGCGCGTGGGGCGTGGGCTTCAACGCGGGGCTCCAGGCGGAGCTGCTGCCCGGTGAGCTGACGCTGGGCGTGCACTACCGCAGCTCCGTCGCCGTCACGTTCGAGGGGCAGGCCGACTTCCAGAACATCCCGGTGGAGTTCCAGCAGCGCATGGTGGACCAGCGCGTGAGCGCGGACGTCACCTTCCCCGCCACGCTCGCCATCGGCCTGTCCATCTATCCGGTGGAGCGGCTGACCGTGGCGCTGGACGCCCAGGTCACCTACTGGTCCAGCTTCGAGGCGCTGGCCATCGAGTTCCCCGACACGCCCGCGCTCAACAACCCCATCGCCAAGACGTGGTCGACGAAGGTGAAGTATCACCTGGGCGCCGAGTACACCGTCACGCCCCAGCTCCAGGCGCGCGCGGGCCTGGTCGCGGATCTGTCCCCCAGCCCCTCCGACACGCTGACGCCGGACCTGCCGGACGCGGACCGCTACAAGGTGGCCATCGGCGCGGGCTACACCACGACCTCCGGCCTGCGCGCGGACGTGGGCTACCAGTTCGTGTTCCTCGCGGACACGGAGAGCACCGCGCCGGGCATGGAAGGCAACTACTCCGGCTCCGCGCATGTGCTCGGCGTGACGCTCGGCTACGCGCTGTAGGCCCTCAATCCGCGGGCTGGGTGATGACCTCCATCGTCCGGTGCATGCGCTGCATCCCCAGCCTCACGAGCGCGCGGCGCATCTCCGCCTGCCCCCAGAAGTGCTTGCGGAACACCTCCCGGTCCAACCGCAGCAGCGTGCAGGGCGTCAGCGTCTTCACCGTCGCGGTGGCGCGGCGCCCTCGCAGCAGGGAGACCTCACCGAAGAGGTCTCCCTCCACCATGTCCGGATACGACGTGGTGCGTCCGTCCGCGTGCGTGTGGAAGACACCGCAGCGGCCTCGCAGCAGGATGAAGAGCGCCTCGCCCGGACTGCCGTAGGTGAGCAGCTGCTCACCGGCCTCCACCGAGCAGGGCTCCAGCGCGCTCCCCAGATGCGTCCACAGCTCCGGTGACAGCGCGTTCAACAGCGCGCTGCCGCTCAGCGCATCCGCGAGCAGCCGCTCCCGACCCCGCATGGCCACCACCGGCGCCACCAGCCCGTGGCGTGCGCCCATCAGCGACAGGCCCGTCCGCGACAGCTCCCGCAGCACCGTTCGCTCCAGCGTGACGACGCTCGCCGTCCGCGGGCAGTTCGTCAGCAGCGACAGCTCCCCGAAGAAGCCTCCGCTCGTCAGGTGCCCCACCATGCGCGCCTCGCGAGCTCCTCCCTCGCGGTACACCCCCACCTTGCCTTCCAGGATGACGAACAGGGACGAGCCCGGGTCGCCTTCGCGCACCACCACGCGCCCGGCGGGCAGGAACCGCGTCCACACGGGGAGTGGAGCGGCGCCGACCGGGGACGCCTCCGGCGCGGAAATGGTCGCCCCGACGCGCGGAGATGATTCCGCGAATTCCCCAGACGCGTCTGGGGAGGTCCGAGGGGCCGAAAACGGGTGTGGAAAAGCCAGTCGCGCCATGCGGCCCCCTCTGTGGAGATGCATGACAAACGTACGTGGGCTCAATCCGTGTCGCAGTGAATGCGTTCACACGGCGAATGCCCCCAGGTGCTAAGGGGTTTCCCGCCCCAGCCTGTCAGGATGGACCAGGGTGATTCTCCCTCCCTCATAGGACAGCAATCCCTCGCGCACGCAGAAGCGCAGCCACTTGTTGGTGCGCTCACGAGTCAGCCCACAGAGGTTGGCCAGCTCCGTGTGTGGGCTTGCGTGGAATGACCACGCAGCCAGCATCTCCTTTGGGTTGGAAACATTTCGACACACTCGCCCCCGGGTCTCACCACTCTTGACACGACGGGTCGCGCATGGCACTAGTCGCCCAATAATGAGAATCATTCTCATTATTCTTCTTTCCCTGTGGACCCCCGGGTTCCAGAAAGCGAAGGGCCGGATGGGAGACACACCGCGAGTGGCACTGGTGACGGGTGCCGCGCAAGGCATCGGCGCCGAAGTCGCTCGGGTGTTGGCTCCCGAGGCCACCATCGCCGCGCTCGACACGAACGCGGAGGGGTTGCTGTCGCTGGTGGCGGAGCTGCGCGGCAAGGGCCAGAAGGCCACGGCGTGGCCGGTCAGCGTGAGCGACGCGGCCGCGGTGGAGACCGTCGTCGAGCGAATCGAGCGGGAGCTGGGCCCCATCCACACGCTGGTCAACGTGGCGGGCGTGCTGCGGATGGCTCCGGTGGTGGACTTGAGCGACGAGGACTGGGCGACGACCTTCGGCGTGAACACGAACGGCGTGTTCCATGTTTCACGCGCGGTGGCCCGGCGCATGGTGCCGCGCCGCTCGGGCGTCATCGTCACCGTGGGCTCCAATGCCGCGGGGACGCCTCGGATGCAGATGGCCGCGTATGCCGCGTCCAAGGCCGCCTCCACCATGTTCACCAAGTGCCTGGGCCTGGAGCTGGCCCAGTACGGCATCCGCTGCAACGTGGTGTCTCCGGGCTCCACCGACACGGCCATGCAGCGGGGAATGTGGAAGGACGAGCACGGCGCGGACGCGGTCATCGCCGGAGCCTCGGAGACCTTTCGCGTGGGCATCCCCCTGCGGCGCATCGCCAGCCCCCGAGACATCGCGGAGGCCGTGCAGTTCCTCGCTTCCGACCGCGCCCGCCACATCACCATGCACGACCTCTGTGTCGACGGCGGCGCCACGCTGGGCGTCTGACTCAGCATCCCCCTCCCCCGCCCGCATCCAGGTGGGTTCGAGCGGGCTTTATTTGAGAATGATTATCAGGATCAGTATCGAAGTGGCAAGTTCGCTCCGAGGCGATGCCCGCACCGTGGGACTGGCGCTCGGAACAGGAGGTTGGCCGTGAAGACGACCGAACGCGCAGTGGCACCCCAGAAGCTGGCCGCGCAGTTGCTCGAGAACTACGAAGCGGGCTCCTCATTCTTCTTCGCCTCGCCTCGCCGCACCTTGCTGGCGCAGGGGACGTTCGCCACCGTGCCGCACGTGGGCGGGGCCAGCTCATTGGAGCGGCTGCCCGAGCGCGTGGCGGCGGTGCTCAGCGAGGCGCGTCAGGCGGACCATGACATCCCGGTGGCGGTGGGCGCGGTGCCCTTCGACGGGAGCGTCCCCGCGCAGCTCGTGGTGCCGATGACCATCCAGCGCGCGGGCCCGCTGGTGTTCGACGACGTGGCGATGCCGTACCAGGGCGTGCCCACGCGCTACACCGTGCAGCCCGTGCCGGAGCCGGCCGCGTACCTGGACGGCGTGGCGCAGGCGCTGAAGCTGATGGAGAGCGGCCCCTTGCGCAAGGTCGTGCTGTCGCGCTCGCTCCACTTGAGCGCCACGACGCCCATCGACCTGCAGCGGCTTCTGCACAACCTGGCCCGGCGCAACCCGTCTGGTTACACCTTCGCGGCGGACCTGCCCACGCGTCCGGGGATGATGCCCGGCGAGGGCCGGCGCACGCTGATTGGCGCGAGCCCGGAGCTCTTGGTGTCGCGCTCGGGGATGCAGGTGCTGGCCAACCCGCTGGCGGGCTCGATTCCGCGAAGCCCGGACCCGGTGGAGGACCAGGCTCGCGCGGCGGGACTGCTCCAGTCCCCCAAGGATTTGCACGAGCACGCGGTGGTCATCGACGCGGTGGCGGAGGCGATGCGGCCGTTCTGCAAGACGCTGGACGTGCCCGCGAAGCCGTCGCTCGTCAGCACGCAGACGATGTGGCACCTGTCCAGCCGCATCGTCGGTGAGCTGGCGGACCCGTCGATTACGTCGCTGACGCTCGCCGTCGCGCTCCACCCCACCCCGGCCGTCTGTGGCTACCCGACCCAGTTGGCGCACGCGACCATCGGCCACATCGAGCCCTTCGAGCGCGGCTACTACACGGGCACCGTGGGTTGGTGCGACGTGAATGGTGACGGGCAGTGGGCGGTGACCATCCGCTGCGCGGAGGCCGACGAGAACTCGCTGCGGCTGTTCGCGGGCGCGGGCATCGTCGCGGGCTCCAAGCCGGAGTCGGAGCTGGCGGAGACCGAGGCGAAGTTCCGGACGATGCTGGTCGCGATGGGGCTGAGCCAGGGCGTCGAGGTGAAGCCGTGAGCCAGGGCGACTCCCGGCTGCCGGGCTGCCCCACGTGGCCCCAGGACCAGGCGGAGCGCTACCGCCGCGCGGGCTACTGGAAGGGTGAGACCTTCGGTCGGATGCTGCGCGAGCGCGCCGAGCGCCATGGCGAGCGCACCGCGCTGGTGTCGGGCAAGGAGCGCTGGACGTACCGCGAGCTGGACGCGCGCGTGGACCGGCTGGCCGCGGGCCTCAAGGCCCTGGGCATCAAGTCCCAGGACCGCGTGGTGGTGCAGCTGCCCAACATCGGCGCGTTCCACGAGGTGTGCTTCGCCCTCTTCCGCCTGGGAGCCCTGCCCGTCTTCGCGCTGCCCGCGCACCGCGCCTCGGAGATCGGCTACTTCTGCGAGTTCACCGAGGCGGTCGCCTACGTCATCGCCGACCGTCACGGCGGCTTCGACTACCGCACCCTCGCGGCCAGCGTGAAGGCGAAGACGCCGTCGCTCCAGCACGTCATCGTCGTGGGCGACGCGGGGCCCTTCACCTCGCTGGAGAGCCTGTACGCCGCGGAGCCGGTGGCGCTGACGGAGCCGCGTCCGGACGACGTGGCCTTCTTTCAGCTCTCCGGTGGCAGCACGGGCGTGCCCAAGCTGATTCCCCGCACGCACGACGACTACCTGTACAGCCTGCGCGCCAGCGCGGAGATCTGCCAGCTCGACACGTCGAGCGTGTACCTCTGCGCGCTGCCGGCGGCGCACAACTTCCCCATGAGCTCGCCGGGTGTGTTCGGCACGTTCTACGCGGGCGGCACCTCCGTGCTGGCCCTGCACCCGAGCCCCGACGTGGCCTTCCCGCTCATCGAGCAGGAGAAGGTCACCATCACCGCGCTGGTGCCTCCCCTGGCCATGGTGTGGCTGGACGCGGCCAAGGCGCGCCGGCATGACTTGTCCAGCCTGCGCGTGCTCCAGGTGGGCGGCGCCAGGTTCAGCGCGGAGGCCGCCGCGCGCGTGAAGCCCACGCTGGGCTGCACCGTGCAGCAGGTCTTCGGCATGGCCGAGGGCCTGGTCAACTACACGCGCCTGGACGACTCCGAGGAGCGCATCGTCAACACCCAGGGCCGGCCCATCTGCGTCGACGACGAGGTCCGCATCGTCGACGAGGACGGCCACGACGTGCCGACGGGCGAGACGGGCCAGTTGCTCACGCGCGGGCCGTACACCATCCGCGGCTACTACAAGGCGGAGACGCACAACGCGCGGGCCTTCACCTCCGATGGCTTCTACTGCACCGGAGACCTGGTGCGGATGACCGCGGACGGCTACCTCGTGGTGGAGGGCCGGGCGAAGGACCAGATCAACCGGGGCGGCGACAAGGTGGCCGCGGAGGAGGTGGAGAACCACCTGCTGGCCCACCCGGAGGTCCACGACGCGGCCGTCGTCTCCATGCCGGACGCCTTCCTGGGCGAGCGCACCTGCGCGTTCGTCATCCCCCGGGGCACGCCTCCCGCCGCCACGTCGCTGACCTCGTTCCTGCGGGAGCGGGGACTGGCGGCCTTCAAGATTCCGGACCGGGTCGAGTTCGTCGAGACGTTCCCCAAGACGGGCGTCGGCAAGGTCAGCAAGAAGGCGCTCCGCGAGACGCTGAGCCGCCCCACCGCTCCCCGCTGAAACACCC
>NZ_JABXEM010000374.1:0-8355 GCF_013372595.1 Myxococcus sp. AM011 | reverse complement strand
AGATTTGTATAAGAGACAGAGGGAGACGTGCTGCACGAGACGCCGGAGCTGGCTGCGTGGCTCCCGCCGGAGTCCATCACCCAGCGCCTGCTCGCGAAGCTGGACGAGGTGGTGGTCAGTCCCCTGGCCCTCAGCGACGTACAGCGCCAGGACCAGCTCCAGGGCGCCGTGCGAGCGGTGACACAGGAGTACTTCACCCCCGACATGTCCCGGCGCTACGCCCTGAGGCTGTGGAGGATGGCGGACTTCTTCGAGCGGACCGGCCGACCCCGCGAGGCTGACATCGCCCGGGGCGAGGCCCGGCGCCTCTTCCACGGCGCCGACCAGCCCTACTCCCGCTTCGCCGAGCACCTGTTCGAGAAGGTGGTGGGACTGGTCGCCGCCGCTGGAGCCCGGCAGGAGGCCGCGGCCCGGCGAGAGGCGGGCGCTCCAGGCACCCGGGCACCCTCGCCCGCGGAGGCCGCCCCCACCCAGGAGCGGCGCAGCCCCGGTGGCCTCATCCTCCCCTGAGCCCTGGGGAGGACGGGCCGCCCGGCACGTCAGTCCGGCGAGACACGGGCGCGCAGCAGCAGGTCCAGGTTCTCCTGCTCCCAGGCCTGCGCCCGCGCGTAGTCGTGGAAGCGCTTCTCGTGCTCCATGAGCTCCGGCGGGTGGATGCAGCGCCGCCCGTCGTCGCCCTTCCGCGTCCGGTAGATGTGGTGGAGCATCTCGTGGAAGACAATCCACTCCACGAAGTAGCGGGGCACCACCGGCTGGTCCAACGCGGGATGGATGCGGATGACCTTCGAGTCCGCCGAGTAGGAGCCCATCTTGATGCTCTTGCGGGGTCCCTTCACCCGAGGCGCCGGGCCGTAGGTGATGGCGGCGTCGATGGGCCGGGTGCTGAAGTAGCGCTCGTTGAGACGCTCGAAGATGCGCTCCAGGTCATGATGCTGACCCAAGGGCTCCAGCCGGATGCGCTTGCGCATCTGTGCCGGAGACAGCCGCCGGATGTACATCTTGTTGCGCTCGATGTAGCGGTCCAACAAGACGCTCGCCTCCGGGTCCCCCTTGCGAACGAAGCTGGCCAGGGCCTGGACGATGTCATCCGGCGCCGCCAGGAACATGTGGTGCAGCCGCAGCCGCCACATGGTCCGGTGACGTTGGAAGGTCAGCATCGTGTGCGTGTTGTCGTGGACCTCCACCGCCACCTTCGCGCGTAAGCGCGTGCGGAGGCGGCGTTCGAGCACGCGTCTCCAGACCTTCACCAGCCGGTTCGGCTCGGGCGCGACAGGCAGCTGTCGCACTACCCGTCCGGCCGTGTAACTCCGCTTCGTCACGATGTTTTTCTGCTTCTTGAGGCGCGCCATGGAGCGCCGGATTCTACGGCCCCGTCTGACATGCGCAATGCGCGCGCGACTCGGAAAAGCTAGGAAATCCAACGACTTAAGGGCACTCAAGCCCACCCAGTCCCACGTGTCCGTTCCGGGGGGAGGCCCGCGCATACGGGCAAGTGCCCGTCCGGACTAGCGCCGTGCCCTGCAGGGGACGTGGAGGACCAGCGGACCGGGGCTCGCCTGCTCGATGAGGTAGGGAATCGACCCCTTGGGTGCGCGTCGTCCGGGGCAGTCGTAGGCCACCTTGATGGGGCCCGGAGGCAGCGTCAGCAGCCTGTTGACAGGCAGGCGGGAGCCCCCCTCCTGGCGAAGGACTGTCTTGGCCGGGGCCTCGAAGCGCACCTCGATCAGCGAGGGAGCGGCAGGAGGCACGTCCGCGCCCCCGTTCCGCGGGCCAGCGACGGGAGCAGGCGTTGGTTCCGGCGACGGAGGCATGGCCTCGGGGATGTGCGGGGGCGGTGCCGGCGCAGGGGTGACGACGACGGCGGGCTGCACCGGGGGAGACGGCGGCGTGGCCCGCACCGGAGGCGGGTTCCCCTGCTGCCCTTCCATGGCCCGCCGCGACAGGTCCTGCGACGACATGGGAACGGGGCCGCGGAACCGGCCATAGAGGACCCAGATCAACACGGCACCCAGCACCAGCAGCAGCAACCCGCCGACAATCGCGAGCAGCAGCCCGCGCGGGTTCGTGCGCTCGGGCGTGGCAATCGTGGAGGGATAGCCGTAGCCGGCGTACCCGGCGGTGGACTCGTCGTCCTCGCCGTCATCACGGAGCGAGGCCGTGGGACTGGTGAGTGCACCCGACATGCTGGAGTCGGTGTGGAAGTGGTCGTCCTCTTCGCCCACCGCGGGGCCGCCGCCCCGGGTCGCGGGCATGAGCGGCCGCGAGGCATGGCGGTGGCTCACCGTGGGCGGGGTGATGGAGACCGACTGCGAGGCCTCCACGTCCACCGACGACATCCGCCGCATCGGCGTGGTGAGCGATACAGACGACTCCACGTCCACCGACGACATCCGCCGCATGGGCGTGGTGAGCGACACCGACTGGGAGGCCTCCTCGTCCAAGGGCGACAGGCGCCGCATGGGCGTGGTGAGCGACACCGACGCCTCCACGTCCAGGATGGACTGGCGGCGGATGGGCATCGTCATGTCGCCGGAGAGCTCGCCCATGTCCACGTCCCGGGGGTCCTGCGGCACGGGCGTCGGAACCCTGCGGGGCGATGCGGCGGCGGGCGCCGGCTGAGGCGACACGCGGCGGTTGCGCGTATCCAAGGAAGAAGGAGGCGCCTTGAGGACGGGCGCATCCGCGAAGACGGCCGCGCGAGGCGACGGTGGCGGCTCCAGCGGAGCGACGGCGCGCGGCGGCTCGGCGGGGCCCATGCCCGAGCGGCGCACCGGCGTCGGCGGCGCGGTGAGGGGCTCCACCGCCGACGGCCCTCCTCGCGGTGTCGGAGGGAACTCCGCGCTCGTGCTGGAGCGGCGCACCGGCGGGCCCGGAGGTGGCGTGACGGGCGCGCGCGCTCGCCCCCGCTGCGGAATGGTGGACTCGCCGTCCCCCGCGTCCTCTTCATCCGGATCCACCAGCACCGAGTAGCCGGTGGGCGCGGTCCGGACGGCGGTGGACATCTCCGAGTCCTCGTCGTCGTGCTCTCCACGCCGAGGCCCGGTCGGCAGCTCTCGCGGGCGCGCCATCTGCGTCGCGGGCTCCGCCTCGTCCGCGTAGCGCGCCGCCGGCACGGCCTCCGCGGAGACGCGGCGCGGAGTGGGCCGCGCGGTGAGGCCCGGCACCACGGTGACGGAGCTCGGGGCGGGCTCCGCCATGGGCGTGGTGGACGACAGCGTCGGCGCGGTGACCTCCAGCGGAGCCAGTCGGGCCGGTGGGGCCGACAAGAGCCGGTTGGCCGCCAGCGGCACGGTGGCCTGGGTGCGGCCCACGGGCTTGGACGCGGGGATGTGGAGGATGGTGCGCTCCTCCTCCTCCCCCATCAGCCGGGCGATGTACTCGGACACGTCCAGGCTCTGTTGCAGCTCGCCCGACTCGAGGAAGTTCTCCAGCTCCTCGTGGACCACCGCGGCGCGCGGGTAGCGCAGGTTGCGGTCCTTCGTCAGGCACTTCATGACGATGCGCGACAGCTCCAGCGGATAGTCGGGCCGCAGCAGGTGCGGCGGCGTCGGGTCCTCGAAGCGGATGGCGTAGAGAATCCCCTCCGTCGTCGGCTTGGAGAAGGGCTGCTTGCCGGTGGTGATTTCGTACAGCATGGTCCCCAGCGCGTAGATGTCCGCGCGGTGGTCCAAGCGCTCCTGCGACACCTGCTCCGGCGCCAGGTAGAGGAACTTGCCCTTGATGACGCCCGGCTTGCTGCGCTCCATGAACGCGCCGGCCTTGGCGATGCCGAAGTCGACCAGTTTGACGCGCCCGTCGTACGCAATCATCACGTTCTGCGGGCTGACGTCCCGGTGGATGAGCTCCAGCGGCCGGCCATCCACGCCCCGGCTCTGGTGCGCGTAGTCCAGCCCCGCCGCCACCAGCGAGCAGATGCGCGCCGCCACGCCACAGGGCACCGTGGCGCCGAACTTCAGCTCCTCCATCACCACCTTGCGGAGGTCCACGCCCTCCACGTACTCCATGGCGATGAAGATGTTGTCGCCCTCCTTCCCCAGTTCGTGCACCTGCACGATGTTGGGGTGGCTGAGCTGCGCGGCGATGCGCGCCTCGTCCAGGAACATCTGAACGAACTCGGGCTCCTCCGACAGATACGGGAGGATGCGCTTCAGGACCACCAGCTCCGGATCCGGCGGACGGTGCGCCAGGAACAGCTCCGCCATCCCACCCACGGCGAGCCGCTTGATCAACAGGTACTGTCCGAACGGGATGGCCGTCTGGGGGGAGTTCACGGAAGGAACGAGGCGTCTGACAGGGTGGGACAGGTTGGACTTTTCCGGAGCTTACCCACAATCAAACGCTTGGGGGAGCCGGGGGCCCACATCGACTGGTAGCGGACACCGACCTGGGGCCCGCGTCCAAAAAGAAGCCGCCCCTCCCGACACGGGCGAGGGGCGGCGAAATCAGCGGATCATCCCAGCAGGGCTGAAGGCCTGAATCACGGCGCCGCGGGGATGGCCAGGTCCGGGTCGCAGTTCATCGGATAGACGACGTAGGTGTAGTCGTTCGCCGTGCCGGGGATGATGCCCGGGCCGTTGGCGTTGCAGCGGAAGGAGCTGCCGCCATCAGCGGTCGTCGTCGTGGTGCCGTCGAGGCAGGGCGGGTTGGAGAAGGTCTCATACACGCCACGGATGCCGTTGGGGAACGTCACCGTGCCGCCGTCCTCCACCGTCGCGCGCAGGTCGCAGGTGCCGAAGGTCTTGTAGTTCCCCACCAGCACGCCGCCGGTGACCTCGAAGCCCAGGTACGTGCCGCTGTCCGGATCCTCCGGGCGCTGCTTCATCGCGAGGGGCTGCGCGTTGGTGATGGTGAGCGGGCCCGGGATGTGGACGCGCGCGCCGGCGAACTGGGGGTTCGGCTTGGTCGCGCCGCCCTCGGAGTTGCCGAAGCCCGCGGGAACCGCGACGTCCGCCAGCGCCGGGCCGGAGCTGTGCTTGGTGATGGTCAACCTGCCGGTGCTGCCCGGCACCGCGAGCAGGAAGTCGTTCTTCAACACGGCACGGTACGCGTCACGCGTGCTGGGAGTGTTGTCGCCGGCATCCGCCGCGAAGCGACGGAACAAGCCGGACACGGTGAGCACGTCACCCACCACGGGCTCGTAGTTGGTGGTGGGGTCCGTGTAGAACTTGTCGATGTAGAGGCCCTCATTCGGGAAGCAGGGGTTCACCACCCAGAAGCGGGCGATGAAGTCACCCGCGCTGCCACGGGAGACGTTGCTGACCGCCGTGACGACGACGTTGGCCAGGGTGACCTGCTGGCCGCGCTCGCCGGCGGTGCGCAGGGCGCCAATGGGGCCCTCCGCGGGGAGCGGGGAGGGACAGCCCTGGGGCCCGGTGCCAGCGTCCGTGCCAGCATCCGTGCCGGAGTCCGTGCCGCACGCGCCGGTACAGCCCGTGCCGGAGTCAGGGGTCTCACCGTCGCCATCGTCGCGACCGGAGCAGCCCGCCACCGAAGCGAATACCGCCGTGGTGATCAGCGCCGCCGCGCCAAGAGTCTTGCGCAGTTGCATGTCTCGTCTCTCCATTCTTGTCGCGGCGTCACGATGGTTGAAGTCGACGCCGGTCGGTCCGAGTATGTCGGCCTTATACCGGCGGCCAACGGGGGCCGGCAAGGAAGCCCCCGCCCCCGGGTCGGTCACCCCCACGTGAATTCGAGGAAGCCATGAATGCCATTCCCGCATTCATCCAAGGACTGCGGCCCACGCTGCACATCTCGCATCGAGGAGGCGCGTCGCTCGCCCCCGAGAACACACTGGAGGCATTCCGCCAGGCAGTGGAGCGCTTCCGCACGGACATGCTGGAGCTCGACGTGCACGTGACGCGGGACGGCGAAGTCATCGTGGCGCACGACGACACGCTGGAGCGCTGCACGGATGGCTTCGGCCCGCTCGCGGGGTACACGCTGGCCGAGCTGAAGAAGCTGGATGCGGGGTACGGCTTCACCCAGGACGAGGGGCGGACGTTTCCCTTCCGGGGCCAGGGCGTGCGACTGCCCACGCTGCGGGAGGTGCTGCGCGCCTTTCCGTCGCTGCGCCTCAACGTGGAGTTGAAGCCGGACATGCCCGGTCACGAGGACATCTTCGCGCGGTTGTTGGAGGACGAGGGCGCGGTGGAGCGCGTGTGCATGGGCAGCGAGCAGGACGCGGTGGGCGAGCGCCTGGTCGCCCGGCTACCCCACGCGTGTCACTTCTATCCTCGCGATGCGCTGGCCGCGCTCGTCATCGCGCTGCGTGGCGGAGAGACACCGCCGGAGGACCCGCGCTTCACCGTGCTCGACATGCCGCTGTACTTCGGCGAGGTGCGGCTGGTGGACGAGGACTTCCTGCGCGACTGCGCGGCGCGCGGCAAGTGGGTCAACGTCTGGACGGTGGATGACGCGGACGAAATGCGAAAGCTGCTGGAGGAAGGCGTCGGCGGCATCATGACGGACCGTCCGGACCTGCTGAGGCAGCGAATGGACGACGTCAACAAGCCGGGTTAAGCCCCGGATCCATGCCTCGTGCCACCTCGCGCTCGCGCCCGTCCCCCGCTCCGGCCGCCGCCCCGAAGCCCGCTCCCGAAGCACCCGGGCGCGAGGCCCCCGCCTCCCGCGCCAAGAACTCGGTGAAGGTGAAGGAGAAGGAGAAGACGAAGGTGAAGGCGCCCAAGGGACGGCGCTTCGTGGCGCTGTCGGGCAACATCGGCGCGGGCAAGACGACGGCGGCGAAGATGCTCAGCCAGAGCTTCGGCTACGAGCTGTTCGACGAGCCCGTCATCGATAACCGCTTCCTGCGCGACTACTACTCGGACATGTCGCGCTGGTCCTTCACGCTCCAGCTCGAATTCCTCATCCGCCGCGTGGAGCACCACGAGCTCATCCACTCGTACCGCCGCAGCTGCGTGCAGGACCGCACGCTGTACGAGGACCCGGAGATTTTCGCCAAGTACCTGCACGGCCTGGGGCACCTGACGAACGCGGAGCTGGACCTGTACTACGAGTACTTCCAGCGCCTGTCGCGCCACATCATCCGCCCGGACAAGGTCATCTGCTTCGAGGTCGGCAGCGTGGACGTGCTGCTGGAGCGCATCCGCACCCGGGGCCGCGAAGAGGAGAAGGGCATCCGCCCGCAGTTCCTCCGAGGCCTCAACGGCTACTACGCGTCCTTCCCCCAGGTGCTCCAGGAGAAGTACGGCGTGGAGTGCCTGGTGATGGACGTGTCACGCCAGGACATCCGCCGGGGCCGGGGCCGCGAGGAGTTCCTGGACCGCGTCTCCACCTTCCTGGCATGAGGCACCGGGGCCCACGCACGCGGCCCCCCAGTCCCAGGACGGAAGGTGTGAGATGGCTGACATGACGCCCAAGCGAGCCAAGGACACGGAGGTGGTGATGACCCAGCTCATCCTGCCTCCGGATGCCAACAACCTGAACGCGGCGTTCGGCGGCAAGGTGATGGAGTGGATCGACATCTGCGGCGCGGTGGCCGCCCAGCGTCACTGCCGGCAAGTCGTGGTGACGGCGTCCATGGATGACCTGCACTTCCACGCGCCCATCAAGGTCGGCTGGATTGCGCTCCTCCACTCGCGCGTGCTGGCCGCCTTCCGCACCTCCATGGAAGTGGGCGTGACGGTGCATGCGGAGAACCCCCTCACCGGCGAGCGCACGCTCACCACCAGCGCGCTGCTGACGTTCGTCGCCATCGACAAGGACGGCGGCCGCGTGCCGGTGCCGCCGCTGCTGATGGAGACGGACGTGGAGCGCGAGTCGTTCCGGGAGGCCGAGGCGCGACGCGTCCAGCGACTGGCGCGGCAGAAGGAGAACCAGTCCTGGTTGAAGGTGATGCAGCCCATCGCCGGGGCCTGAAGAGGCCCGCTCGGCATGGAGAAGGCACGAGGGCGGGCGGTACACCCACCCTCGTGTCGGCTCGCGAGCACCCGTCCACGCATCAGGAGGCGTGGACCGTCGCGAACCCCGTCACGCCACGACGGGAACTCAGGTCGTGAACGAGGTGCCGCAGCCGCAGGAGGACTTCGCGTTCGGGTTGTTGAACTTGAAGCCCGAGCCGGTGATTGCGGAGACGTAGTCGATCTCCGTGCCGGCCAGGTACTGGGCGCTCATGCCGTCGGTGGCGAGCTTCACGCCGTCCTGCTCCCAGACGCTGTCGCCAGCCTTCGACTCCTTGACCAGGTTCAGGTCGTAGCCCAGGCCGCTGCAGCCGGCCGGGACGACGCGGATGGAGAAGAAGTAGCCCTCGAAGCCCTGGGCCTTGATGACCTCCTTCACCTGCCGGATTGCGCCTTCCGTCAAACGCACGGCCTCGGGCGGGGCGGACTGGGGGGC
>NZ_JABXEM010000373.1:0-8487 GCF_013372595.1 Myxococcus sp. AM011 | reverse complement strand
GCCGCCTTCCGTTTCAGACGCGGCGCCCCTAGTCTCCGATTCCTGATGGCCGAGTCCTCACCCGAGACGTTGAAGACCGCGGTGCAAGCGCTCTCCCGCGTCCACGCGGTGGAGGGCCCTCCGGGTGAGAATGGCCTGCGCACCGTCTGGCACATGGGCATGGACGGCGCGGAGCTGATGTCGCAGGTGGACTCCGACGGCCGGGTGCGGCGGCAGGAGCTGACGCTGCTGGAGGACCACTACATGTGGGCCAGCGGCGAGGGCGTGCGCACCGGCCGCGTGGATTCCGAAGGCGCGCGCGCCAGGCCCGCGGCGGCGGAAGTGAAGGCGGATCCGCAGCTCGTCCCCCACCGGCTGGTGCGCGCCGCGCAGGCCATGGGGACGTACACCGGACAGGACCGCTACATCCTGCACATGCAGCGGGTGCTGGCGCTGGCCCGCGAGGGCCTGGAGATGGCCGGCGCTGGCATCATCGCTCGAGACGCACCGCGCCCGTCGGAGCCCACGCTGCCGTCGCTGGAGACCACGCTGCCGTTGCTGGAGACCGCGCCCATGTCCACTCCGGCGCCCGTGGAGCCGCCGCTGTACGTCTACGGCGCGCCCCACCCTCAGGAGGTGGTGCCGCCGGAGGCTCGCGGCTCCGAGGGCCTGATGATGCTCGCCGTGTTGGGCGTGGGCGTGGTGGTGGGTCTCCTGTTGCTCATCTGGCTGCTCTGAGCCGGAGCGACGTCGAGCCCCAGGAGCCGCAGCATGTCCAGCGTGGTGGGCACCGCGGCCCGGTTCCGGGGGAGGGTGATGTGCGCGCTCTCGGCCACGGAGCGCACGGGGTGCACGTCCATCACCAGCAGCGCCGTCACGGCGGCCGCGGGCACCAGCCGGGGCGCCCAGCGAGGCGTGGGACGGGAGGGCTCACGGCGGGTGGCGCCTCGCGCCAGCAGCATGATGCCCAGCACGGCCAGCAGGGACGTGCACAGCCAGCGCACCTCGCGCAGCCGCGCGGCGGCTTCCATGCCTGTCGCCACCCACTCCTCGCGCATCGACTCGGGCACCTGGCCCATGCCGGTGAGCATCTCCAGGAAGTGTCGCGCCTCCAGCGCACCCGCCGCCGCCACCGAGGCCAGCGCCGCCGTCACCGCGCTGGCGAGCAGCAGCCCCCGTCTCCTCCTGCGTCCCCCCGCGTCTTCCGCGCACGACGGGCCGAAGCACGCCAGCGCGAGCCCCACCGACAGCCCCAATAGCAGCGCGGCGCTCGTCCATGCCCCCAGGAGGCGTGGCGCCATGGCGTGGCCGGTGCTCATCGCGACGTCCAGCGCGGTGTCGTGGGTGGACAGTCGAGTCAGACCGGACATCGCCCGGCCCACCAGGACTTCAGTGCCCAAGAGGCCCACCATCCACGGCAGGGTGGCCATGCCCAGCATGACGGCGAGCGGCACACGGCGCCCCAGGCCGATGCTGGCCAGGGCGAGCGACAGCAGGGGCAACTCCACGAGTAGGGCCAACGCCACCACGGCGGCGAACGGACCCGCGGCATCCACCGTGCCCGCGAGGGCCTGTGGACCGTGCAGCAGGGGTGCGAGCGTGAAGCACCACAAGAACACCGTGACAGGCACGGACGAAGCCACGGAGAGCCCGGGCGCGAAACGGAGTCGCAGGGTAACAAGCATTCCAGGAGAGAGTAGTCTCTCCAGGTAATTCTTGGAATTCAGACTGGGGGACGACCGACCAGCCAGTACACGACGCTGGAGAGGGCTCCGACGATGGGGGACACGAGCACACCCAGCAGGTAGAGCCCGGGGCAGTCGCCCTCGGCGCAGCCGATGCGGCCGTAGGCGAGGGCGCCGCCGAGCAGGAGCGGCACGTGCATGCCGATGATGAAGACGCCGGCGCCGCGCAGGACGAGGCCCCGGTACCAGGTGCGTGTCCACAATCGGAAGACGATGGGGACCAGGACGAGGGTGACGGTGGCCGCGGCGGCGAGCGCCAGGTGCCGCGCGGACACGGCGACACACGCCACGGCCGCGAGGGCCAGTGCGGGCGCGAGCAGCAACGCGTTGAGGGACAGGGGCTCCCGGTGACGCATCAGACGGTGGGAACGCTGGCAGAGCCCACGGGTGCAGGCAAGCGGCTCGGGTGGGTGGGTGTCTCCCGTTCAGCTTCGCGGGGCGCGGATGGTGCTCATGACGCCGGGGCCGGGAGGGCGACACTCGGCATGCTTCCGTGTCGGGCTGCTCGTACGGGGCGGCTCGACCTCGACCGTCGCGAGATGACGGCGCCTCCACTCGGACGGAGCATGGGCTCGCCTCGACTCCAGCGCCACTACGCCGCGACGGCGCCTCCACTCGGACGGAGCATGGGCTCGCCTCGACTCCAGCGCCACTACGCCGCGACGGCGCCTTCACCCAAAAGGCGCATGTAGCGGCCCCGCAGCGCGAGCAGCTCCGCGTGGGTGCCGGACTCCACCACGCGGCCCTCCTCCACCACGGCAATCACATCCGCGTCGCGCACGGTGGACAGGCGATGCGCAATCACCAGCACCGTGCGCCCGCGCATCAGCGTCTCCAGCCCCGCGCCCACCGCCGCCTCGCTCGCCGCATCCAGCGCGCTCGTGGGCTCGTCCAGCAGCAGCACCGATGGCTTGCACAGGAACGCGCGCGCCAGCGCCAGCCGCTGCCGCTGCCCACCCGACAACCGGCTCCCGCGCTCGCCCACGGACTCATCGAGTCCTCCCGGCAGCGCGCGCACGAAGTCCTCCGCGTGCGCCAGCGCGAGCGCTTCCCACAGCTCCGCGTCCGTCGCCTCCGGCCGGCCCAGTCGCAGGTTGTGCCGCACCGTCCCGGAGAACAGCACCGGCTCCTGCGGCACCCACGCCACCTGGCCGCGCACGCTCGACGGCTTGAGTGACTCCAGCGGAGCGCCGTCCCACAGCACCCGCCCTCCCGACGACGGCAGGAAGCCCAGCAGCACGGAGAACAGCGTCGTCTTCCCCGCGCCGGACGGCCCCACCAGCGCCACGCGCTTGCCCGCGGGCACCACCAGGTCCACGCCCCGCAGCGCCTCGCGCCCGTCCTGGTACGTGGCCTTCACGCCCTCCAGCACCAACGCCCGCGACAGCGGTCCCGCCGCGTCACCCGTGTCCGGCGGCGCCGGCTCGTCGGCGAGTGCGAACAGCCGCTCCGCCGCCGCCAGGCCCGTGAGCACCTGGGACAGCGTGCCGCTCAGCGATTTGACAGGCTGATACAACAGCAACGCGGCTGCGAGAAAAGACAACAGCCGTCCCGCGAGGTCCGGGTCCGCCGACACAGCGCGCGCGCCCCACGCCACCGCCATGGCCACGCCGGCGATGCCGAGCAACTCCACCGTGGGGCTCACCGCGCCACGCAGGAACAGCGAGCGGCGCATCTCGCCCAGATACTTGTCCGCCTCGACGTCGAAGGACTCGAGCGCGCGCGCCTGCCCGCCGTAGGCCTGCACCACCGGCAGGTTCTGGAGCTGCTCGGCCGTCAGCGACGTCAGCGCGCCCAGGCTCTGCAGCGAGCGGGCGGCGACCTTCTTCAGCGAGCGGGCGAAGCGATTGATGGGCAGCACGGTCACCGGCACCACGATGAACGTGAAGAGGAAAAGCTTCGCGTCGATGAGGAAGCACGTCGCCAGCAGCGCCACCGCCTGCAGCCCATCCTTCACGTACGATGACAACGCCTGCGTTATCGAGAACTCGACGAGCGGCACATCGGACGTGAAGCGCGACAAGAGCTCGCCAGAGTGTCTCCGCTCGAAGAACGCGGGCGGCTGGCCGAGCAGTCGCCCGTAGAGAAAACCGCGCAGGTCCGCCATCACACGCTGGCCCAGCCGCTGCATAAGGCCACCCTGGAGGAACTGGGCGAGGGCCTTCACCAGCGCGAGCGCCACCACCACCAGAGGCAATCGCCGCAACAACACCTCGCCAGGCAGCGACACCCCGGCCACGGTGACGGGCTGGTCCGTGAGCACCGCGCGCAAGAGCGGCCCGACGACCCACGCGTACGCGGAGGTCGCCGCTGCGGCGACGAGTGACGCGCAGACACCCGCCGCGAGCAGTCGGCGGTAGGGGCGCAGGTAGCCGAGGAGCCGGCGGTAAACGTGAGGGGAGGGACGGGGAGCCACTGTTTGGCGGCGGACTCTGTCACTGAGTCGTCAGAGGTCCAAGTCTAGAGGCATGCCAGACGTCGAGCTTCGTCGGCTGCTTTCCCACCAACCGTCACCGGCAGGCAGGCCCGTTCCGTTGCCCCCCTTCGCCCCTGCGGACAGGTTCAGGGGAGCCATGGACACCAATAACGAAAAAGAGGTCCTTTTCAATCCGGGCTGCGAGCCGGTGGTTGAAGACGAGGAGCGTCGCCGGCTCCTGTGGCTCATGGCCGAGTACTTCCGCACCATCGGATACACGGACATCAAAGCCCGTCTCCCCGGATTCATGCCGCCGCCCATCCTGTCGGGGACCATCGAGGACGCTCGTCCCGACTTCACCTGCCGCCAGTCCGACTCGGCGCGCACGCCCATCATCCTGGAGATTGTCACTCCAGCCATGGTGGACGAGCCGACCGCGGAGAACCGGTGGAGTCTGCTCGCCAGCGCCGCCAAGCTCTACAACGCGGAGCTGCACTTCGTGGTGCCCAAGTGGGCCTCCACCGGAGCAGTGGACCCTGCGCTCAAACGCAGGTTGGCCCGGATGGAGCTCACCGCCAACCGCGTGTGGACCGTCTAGCCCACCCGCCCTCACCTGATCCGCCTTCTTCCGCCGCCCGGTGGCCTCCATGGCCTCCGGGCGGCCTTGGTTTTGCCCCTCGGATTGCTGGCGCGTTTCGCTGCGTTATAGTGACTCAGAGTTTTACGCGGCGTTAAAAAGTCCAGCAAATTCCAGGGGTTGAAGCGAATGCCAGCAGCGGCGGCGAGTCAGAAACGCGACTACTACGAGATCCTGGGCGTCCAGAAGACCGTCTCCGCGCAGGAGTTGAAGAGCGCGTTCCGCAAGGTGGCGCTCCAGTACCACCCGGATCGCAACCCGGGGAACAACGAGGCCGAGGAGAAGTTCAAGGAAGCCTCGGAGGCCTACGAGGTGCTGAGCGACCCCGAGCGGCGGGCGAAGTACGACCGCTTCGGACACTCGGGCAACCCGTTCGAGGGCTTCGGTGGCGCCGGCGGCGGGTTCCAGGGCGTCAACATCAACGACATCTTCGGCGAGATTTTCGGCGACATCTTCGGCGGTGGCCGGGGAGGTGGGCGCCGCACCAGTTCGCGTGGCGCGGACCTGCGCTACAACCTGGAGATCACCTTCGAGGAGGCCGCGTTCGGCAGCCGTCCCAAGGTGACGATTCCCCGGCCGAAGAAGTGTGAGACGTGCACCGGCTCCGGCAGCAAGAGCGGCGCGGGCCCTCGCGCGTGCGGCACGTGCGGCGGCAGCGGTGAGCTGCGCTACACCCAGGGTTTCTTCGCGGTGTCGCGTCCCTGCGGGGACTGCGGCGGCACGGGCGCGGTGGTGCCGGACCCCTGCGCGCGCTGCAAGGGCTCCGGGAAGACGCCCTCGGAAGAGGTCATCGAGGTCGCCATCCCCGCGGGCGTGGACAACGGAACACGGGTGCGGCTGACGGGCATGGGCGAGCCGGGAGACCGGGGCGGTCCTCCGGGAGACCTCTACGTCACCGTCATCGTCAAGGAGCACCCGCTCTTCCAGCGCGAGGAGTACGAGGTCTTCTGCGAGGTGCCCATCTCCTTCACCCACGCGGCGCTGGGCGCGAAGATCGACGTCCCCACGCTCGACGGGAAGGTGAAGATGACCATCCCCGCCGGCACCCAGTCCGGGAAGGTGTTCAGGCTCAAGAGCAAGGGCATCCCCCACCTGCACAGCCAGCAGCGGGGAGACCAACACGTGCGCGTCGTCGTGGAGACGCCCACGGAGCTGTCCTCCAAGCAGCGCGAGCTGTTGGAGAAGCTCGCGGAGCTGTCCGGCGAGGAGTCCCATCCGCAGTCCAAGAGCTTCTTCGCCAAGGTGAAGGAGCTGTTCGGCTGATCAACGCCGTGCGGCACGCATGAGTCAGGGCCGGCCGCTCGCCCCATGAGCAGGGCAGAGCGGCCGTGTCTTGTCGTGGCTTGGGGGCCGCATGGGCGTGGCCCTGGCGCCGCGCCAACGTGAGGAAGTCAACGTCCCAGGGGCGAGGACGGTCGGGCACGAGGGGTGCACAGCGGGAGGGGTTCCACGAGGAATCTTCTCCCCGCTCCGTTGTCGACGGAGGCGCATCGCCGCTGCTATGCACCCCACTGCCATGGAAGTCCTGCCCACCTTGCGCCGCTCGCTCCTCGTCGCGCTGGCCCTGCTGCTGACGGCCTGTCCTCGACCCTCACGCACCCCACCCGCCGGTGGAGACACGGGGGAGGAAGTCCCCACGGGAGACCCCTTCCCCAAGCGGCCCACCGTCGAAGCGAAGAAGGACGCGACGGCGGACGCGGCGCTCGCCCAGGCGAGGCAGACGGCCCAGGCCGCGCCCGACAAGAAGAAGGCCGCGGAGGCCTACCTGTCGGTGCGCAAGGCGTACCCCGCGACGACGGCGGGCCAGGACGCGCTCTACCAGGCCGGCGTCCTCTTCTTCGAGTCGAAGGACTACGTCAACGCGCGCAAGTCCTTCAACGAGCTGCTCTTCGAGAACCCCCTCTACAACCAGGCCGAGGACGCCAAGCGCAAGCTGGCGCTGTCCGCCATGGAGGTGGGCGCCTACCGGGACGCGTACCAGACGCTGTCCAGCCTCGCCGAGCGCGCCGAGGGCGCCGAGCGTGAGCAGCTGTTGCGCGACGCGGCCCGGGCGGCCGAGGGCGCGGGGCTGTACGGCCAGTCGCTGACGATGGCGGTGGAGCAGGCGGGACAGGCGAAGACGCAGCAGGAGCGTGACGCCGCGGTGGCCCGGGTGGAGGCGCTGGTGGAGGGCCGCGCGGACTTCGTGGACATCGCCCGCGTGGCGGAGGGACTGCCTTCGACCAACCCGGCGTGGCCCGTGCTCACCTTCAAGCTGGCGCGCGTCTACTACCACCTGCGCGAGTGGACGCGGCTGGAGGAGACGCTCAACCGCTTCCTCGCGGAGGCGCCGCAGAGCTCCTTCGCGCCCCAGGCCCGGGAGCTGCTCGCGCGGGCCACTCGGCGCGTGGAGGCGAAGCCGAAGACGGTGGGCGTGCTCCTGCCCATGACGGGCCGCTACCAGCCCATCGGCGAGGCGGTGCTGCGCGGCATCCAATTGGGCCTGGAGGGCAGCGACATCGAGCTGGTGGTGAAGGACACGCAGGCCGACGTCAACAAGACGGGCCAGGCGATGGAGCAGCTCGCCTTCGACGACGGCGCGATTGCAGTGCTGGGGCCGCTCCTGGGTGACGACTCCAAGCGCGCGGCGCTGGTGGCCGAGGAGCTCCAGCTTCCGCTGCTCACCATGACGCGCCAGGAGGGCGTCACGGACCTGGGCCCCTACGTGTTCCGCAACATGCTGACGAACGCCGCGCAGGCGGACGCCATCGCGGACTACGCCATCAACGTGAAGGGCTACAAGAAGTTCGCCCTCCTGTACCCGAACATCCCTTACGGCGTGGAGCTGGCGGACGCGTTCTGGGACCAGGTGCTGGAGCGCGGTGGTGTCGTCCGGGGCGCGGAGCGCTACTCGCATGACCAGACGACCTTCACCACCGAGGCCAAGAAGCTGGTGGGCCGCTACTACCTGGAGGACCGCGGCGACTACGTCGAGGGCGTGCGCGACTTGCAGGGGGAGCACCTGGACGCCTTCCGTCGCCGCAAGGCGCTGGAGAAGGTGAAGAGCGGCGTGGAGCCCATCATCGACTTCGAGGCCATCTTCATGCCGGACGACTGGCGGCGGGTGAGCCTGGTCGCCCCGGCGCTGGCGGTGGAGGACATCGTCACCAACGCGTGCGAGCCGAGGGACTTGGAGCGCATCCGCAAGACGACGGGCAAGAAGGAGCTGAAGACGGTGACGCTCTTCGGCGCCAACCAGTGGAGCAGCCCCAAGGGGCGCTCGGGCCTGCCGGAGCTGATTGAGCGCGGCGGCAAGTTCGTCACCTGCTCGGTGTACGTGGACGGCTTCTTCGTGGACTCGCAGCGGCCCGCGACGCGCACCTTCGTGCGCAAGTACCGCGAGGCCTACAAGCAGGAGACGGGCAAGGACCCGGGGCTCCTGGAGGCGATTGGCTACGACTCCGGGCGCATGCTGCGGCAACTGGTGGAGAAGAAGGAGGGCGGGCCTCGCACGCGCGCACAGATGCGTGACGCGCTGTCCGGCCTGAAGGACTTCGACGGCGCCACCGGCCGCACTTCGTTCAACGAGAAGCGCGAGGCGGTGAAGCAGCTGTTCCTCCTGTCCATCGACAACAAGGGTGTCACCGAAATCAACGTGGACAAGGAGCGGGAGAAGGCGGCGTCGGGAGGCTCGGGTTCATGAGGTGGACGGTGGGGCTGCTGGCGGCGGG
>NZ_JABXEM010000372.1:0-8556 GCF_013372595.1 Myxococcus sp. AM011 | reverse complement strand
TCTCTTCTCCCACCGTCGCGCTTCTCTCTGAGCGGCTGGAGTTGCTCCACGGCTCCTCGTCTCGCCAGCCGGCACTCGTCCCTGTCGACCGCGCCCAGCCGCTGCCCCTCTCCTTCGCCCAGCAGCGTCTCTGGTTCCTCGACCAGCTCCAGCCCGGCTCTTCCGCCTACAACATCCCCTGGGTCCTCAAGCTCTCCGGCTCGCTGGACAGTTCCGCACTGCTTCAGTCCCTCAACGCGCTGATTCAGCGCCACGAGGCCTTGCGCACCCGCTTCGCTGTTCACGAGGGACAGCCTGTTCAGCTCATCCAGCACGACTTCCTGCTGGAGATGCCTCTCGTCGACCTCTCGTCCCTGCCCGAGCACGAGCGCGATGCAGAGGCCCAGCGTCTGGCTTCCGCCGAGGCTCTGCGTCCCTTCGACCTGGCCCGTGGTCCTGTCGTCCGCACTTCACTGCTCCGCTTGGATGAGACGCAGCACCAGCTCCTCGTCA
Organism: Myxococcus sp. AM011; assembly: GCF_013372595.1. Taxonomy (NCBI): domain Bacteria; kingdom Pseudomonadati; phylum Myxococcota; class Myxococcia; order Myxococcales; family Myxococcaceae; genus Myxococcus; species Myxococcus sp. AM011. Next base: position 8,064 of record NZ_JABXEM010000372.1, on the reverse strand, counting down.
CCGTCCACCACATCGCGTCCGACGGTTGGTCCATCGCCGTCATGGTCCGCGAGCTGGCGGCGTTCTACCGCCAGTTCTCCGGCGGCGAGGCCGCCCAGCTCGCACCCCTGCCCATCCAGTACGCCGACTTCTCCGTCTGGCAGCGTCAGTGGCTCCAGGGCGACGTCCTCGCCTCGGAAATCGGCTGGTGGCGCAACCAGCTCTCCGGCGCTCCTCCTTCCATCGAGCTGCCCACCGACAGGCCTCGGCCCCCCGTCCAGACCTTCCGTGGTGCTCTGCTTCCCTTCGAGCTGTCTCCGGAGCTGACCCTCGCCGTAAAGGCGCTCGCCCAGCGTGAGGGCGCCACGCCCTTCATGGTCCTGCTCGCCGCCTGGCAGCTCCTGCTCTCCCGCTACTCTCGTCAGGACGACATCAGCGTTGGTTCTCCCATCGCCAACCGCAACCGCGCCGAGACCGAAGACCTCATCGGCTTCTTCGTCAACACCCTCGTCCTGCGCGCTCGCATCAATGGCAGCCAGTCCTTCCGCGAGCTGCTCTCCCAGGTGCGCCTGTCCACCCTCGCCGCCTACGAGCACCAGGACGTCCCCTTCGAGAAGCTCGTCGAGGAGCTCCAGCCTCAGCGCGACCTGAGCCGTTCTCCGCTGTTCCAGGTCTCCTTCGTCTTCCAGAACGCTCCTGACGAAGCGCTCCGCCTCCCGGGCCTCTCCCTCGACTTCCTCACCTCCGAGCTTCACTCCGCCAAGTTCGACCTCTCTCTCGGCATGAGTGAGAGCCAGGGTCGACTGCTCGGCACTCTCGACTTCAACTCCGACCTCTTCGACGCCGCCACCCCGCGTCGCATGGCTCGCCACTTCGAGAATCTGCTCGCCGACGCCACCTCTCGCGTCGACGTGCCCCTGCGTCACCTCGGCCTCCTCGCCGACGACGAGAAGTCCCAGCTGCTCTCCGACTTCCAGGGCGCGCAGGTGCAGTACCCGAGCGAGGCCACACTCCACTCGCTCATCGAAGCCCAGGCGCTGCGCACTCCCGAGGCCGAGGCTGTTCGCTTCGAGGACAGCGTCCTCACCTACGCCCAGCTCGACTCGCGCTCCAACCAGCTCGCACACCACCTGCGCTCGCTCGGCGCTCGGCCCGGCGTCCTCGTCGGTGTCTGCCTCGAGCGCTCGCTCGACCTCGTCGTCTCGCTCGTCGCCGTCCTCAAGTCTGGCGCCGCCTACGTCCCCCTGGACCCCGCGTATCCGCGTGAGCGCCTCGCCGGCATGCTCGAGGACGCCAATGCTCCCGTCCTCCTCACGCATGAGCGCTTGAAGGACGTCCTCCCTCCGCACGCCGCTCGCGTGCTGTGCCTCGACTCCGAGTGGGACGCCGTCTCGCGCCAGCCGTCCTCGGCCCCCGCGCGGCTCGCCGGCCCGGATTCGCTCGCCTACGTCATCTTCACGTCCGGCTCCACGGGCCGGCCCAAGGGCGCCATGAATGCCCACTCAGGCGTCATCAACCGCCTGCTGTGGATGCAGCAGCAGTTCCCACTGGCGGCATCCGACTCCGTCCTCCAGAAGACGCCCTTCTCCTTCGACGTCTCCGTCTGGGAGTTCTTCGCCCCTCTCATCTCTGGCGCTCGCCTCGTCCTCGCGAAGCCCGGTGGACACCAGGACCCCGCCTACCTCGTGCGCCTCATCGCCGAGCAGCGCATCTCCATCGTCCACTTCGTCCCGTCGATGCTCCGCGCCTTCCTGGAGGAGCCGGGACTCGAAGCGCTGTCTCACGTCCGTCGTCTGGCATGCAGTGGTGAAGCCCTCCCCGCCGAGATGGTGCGCCGCGCCCACTCGCGACTGCCTCACGCGGAGGTCTTCAACCTCTACGGCCCCACCGAGGCCGCCGTCGAAGTCTCCTTCTTCCAATGCCTCCCGGGGGACGCTCGACACTTCGTCCCCATGGGCAAGCCCGTCGCGAACACGCGGCTCCTCGTCCTCGACGAGTCCGGCCAGCCTTCTCCCGTGGGTGTCCCCGGTGATCTTCTCATCGGCGGCGTCCAGGTCGGCCTCGGATACTGGCGCAGGCCCGACCTCACCGCTGAGCGCTTCATCCCCGACGCCTTCAGTGCAACCCCTGGCGCGCGCCTCTACCGCACTGGCGACGTCGCTCGCTGGTTGCCAGATGGGACGCTCGAGTACCTCGGCCGCTCCGACTTCCAGGTCAAGCTGCGCGGCTTCCGCATCGAGCTGGGTGAGGTCGAGGCCGTCCTCCGCACCCTTCCCTCTGTCTCGGATACCGTCGTCGTCGTCCGCGATGAGGCCCACCTCGTCGCCTACGTCGTCCCCTCGCCCTCCACGACTCCCGACTCCCAGGCCCTTCGCTCGGCGCTCTCGCTCCAGTTGCCCGAGTACATGGTGCCGTCGGTCTTCATCCTCCTCGACGCACTCCCGCTCAATCCCAGCGGCAAGGTGGACAGGAAGGCCCTTCCCACACCGGACTTCGTCGCCGCCGCGCGCGAATACGTCGCGCCCCGCACTCCGGCCGAGGAACTGCTCGCGTCCCTCTTCTCGCTCGTCCTCGGCGTTGAACGAGTCGGTGTCACCGACAACTTCTTCGAGCTCGGCGGCCACTCCCTGCTCGCCACCCAACTCATCTCCCGAGTCCGCAAGGCCTTCGGCGTCGAGCTGCCCGTTCGCGCGCTCTTCGAGGCCGCCACGGTCGCGCAGCTCGCGCCTCGCATCGAGGCTTCACGTCTGGCCCAGGATGGCCTCCAGCTCCCGCCCTTGGCGCCCGTGGCTCGCTCCGGAGACCTGCCCCTCTCCTTCGCCCAGCAGCGCCTGTGGTTCCTCGACCGGCTCCAGCCCGACAGCCCCTTCTACAACATCCCCACCGCCCTCCAGGTCAACGGGGAGCTGCACACCGACGCCCTCACCCGCGCCCTCCACGAGCTGGTCCGTCGCCACGAGTCCTTGCGCACCAGCTTCGTCACCCGCGCCGATGGCGAGCCCGCTCAGCGCATCCTCACCGACGTCGAGTTCTCCCTTGCCCACGTCGACCTCGGGCACCTCGAGGAATCCGCTCGCGACGCCGAGGCCCAGCGCCTCGCCACCGCGGAGGCGCAGAAGCCCTTCAACCTGACTCACGCGCCGCTGCTCCGCGCCACCCTCGTGCGTCTCTCCGAGCAGCGCCACGTGCTGCTCATCACCGTCCACCACATCGTCTCCGACGGTTGGTCCACGGGTGTCTTCGGGCGCGAAGTCATTGAGCTCTACTCAGCCTTCAGCCAGGGCCTGCCTTCTCCTCTGGCTCCGCTCACGCTCCAGTACGCCGACTACGCCGCCTGGCAGCGCGGCTGGCTGCGCGACGAAGCCCTGGCTCAGCAAGTCTCCTGGTGGCGACAGCACCTCGCCGGCGCACCTCAGGCACTGGAGCTGCCCACCGACAGGCCCCGCCCTCCTGTCCAGTCCGCTCACGGCGCCAACCTCCCCGTGCGCCTCGGCGCGGACCTCACCACCGCGCTTCGCACCCTCTGCGGCCGCGAGGGTGTGACTCCCTTCATGGTGTTGCTGTCCGCCTTCAACGTCCTCCTCGCCCGCTACTCCGGACAGGACGACATCGTCGTCGGCTCGCCCATCGCCAACCGTCGTCAGGCCGAGCTCGAAGGCATCATCGGCTTCTTCGTCAACACCCTCGCGCTTCGCACCCAGCTCCGACTGGACATGTCCTTCCGCGAGTTGCTCGCCCAGGTGCGCGAGTCCACCCTCGGCGCCTACTCGCATCAGGACGTCCCCTTCGAGAAGCTCGTCGAGGAGCTCCAGCCTCAGCGTGACCTCAGTCGCTCGCCTCTCTTCCAGGCCATGCTCGCATTGCAGACGGCGGCTCCCTCCACGCCCCGTTCCGGCGCTGACGAGTCGACGGTCCTTCGCGCCCTCGACGTGGACAGCGGCACCGCCAAGTTCGACCTCTCGCTGCTCCTCGTCGACTCCGGCGACGACATCCACGGCCTGCTCGAGTTCAACACCGACCTCTTCGACAGGAGCACCGCCCAGCGTCTCGGTGAGCACCTCTCACGCCTGCTCCAGTCCGCCGTCTCTGACCCGAGCCAGTCCCTCGCTCACCTGCCGCTGCTGAGCGCGGAAGAGAAGCACCAGTTGCTCACCGCGTGGAACGACACGTCGGGCATCCCCCACGTCGCGTCGCTCATCCACCGTCCCGTCGAAGCCCAGGTCGCGCGCAAGCCTCACGCCATCGCCGTCTCCGACGGTGTCTCGTCGCTCACCTATGCTCAGCTCGACACGCGCGCCAACCAACTCGCGCACCTGCTTCGCCAGCACGGCGTCACTCCGGGAAGCTCCGTCGGCATCTGCCTCGACAAGTCCCTCGACATGGCTGTCGCCGTCCTCGCTTCTCTCAAGGCCGGCGCCTCCTATCTCCCGCTGGACCCCAACTACCCCTCCGAGCGCCTCGCCTTCATGCTCGAGGACTCTTCAGCGCCCGTCGTCCTCTCGCACTCCAGCCTCCGCGCTTCGCTGCCCGCGGAGTCCACGGCGCGGCTCGTCCTCGTCGACACGGAGGCGGATGCCCTCTCCGCTCAGCCTCCTCACGCGCCTCAGCTGGCGCTGTCGCCCGAGTCTCCCGCCTACGTCATCTACACCTCCGGCTCCACCGGCAGGCCCAAGGGCGTCGCCCTTCCTCACCGCGCGCTGAGCCACCTGCTCTCCTGGCAGTTGCGTCAGTCCGCGAAGCCTTCGGCCACCACCCTCCAGTTCGCCTCGCTCAGCTTCGACGTCTCCTGCCAGGAGCTCTTCTCCACCTGGTGGGCCGGCGGCACCCTCGTGCTGCCCACGGGTGGACTGCGCCAGGACATTCCGGCGCTGCTCGACTTCATGCACCAGCAGCGCGTCGAGCGGCTCTTCCTGCCCTTCGTCGCTCTCCAGGCGCTCGCGGATGCCGTCTCTCACGGCGCCACCGTTCCGACGACGCTGCGCGAAGTCGTGACGGCGGGTGAGCAGCTCCAGGTCACTCCCGCGCTCGTCTCTCTCTTCGAGAAGCTTCCGGGCTGCGTCCTGGAGAATCAGTACGGCCCCTCCGAGACTCACGTCGTCTCCGCGTTCCGCATGCAGGGCCCGCCGGCCTCCTGGCCGCGTCTGCCCTCCATCGGCTCTCCGCTTCCCCACACCCAGCTCTTCGTCCTCGACTCTCTCGGCCTGCCCTCCCCCATCGGCGTTCCCGGGGAGCTCTTCATCGGCGGCGCTCACCTCGCCCTCGGCTACCCTGGCCGCCCCGAGCTGACGGCGGAGAAGTTCGTCCCCCACCCCTTCGCTTCAACTCCTGGCGCACGCCTCTATCGCACCGGCGACTCCGCTCGCTGGACGGCCGACGGCACCGTCGAGTTCCTCGGTCGTCTTGACGGTCAGGTGAAGCTGCGCGGCTTCCGCGTGGAGCTCGGTGAAGTCGAAGCCGCGCTGCGCTCCCTCTCCGGCATCCGAGACGCCGCCGCGCTCGTCCGCGAGGACGTGCCCGGCGCCAAGCGCCTCGTCGGCTACTTCGTCCCCGTCTCCGGGGCGGACGCAGTCACTCCCGAAGCACTCCGCTCCGCCCTGCTCAAGCGGCTGCCCGAGTACATGGTGCCCTCCGTCTTCGTCCCACTGGAGGCCCTGCCCCTCACGCCCAGCGGAAAGATCGCCAGGAGGCTGCTGCCCGCTCCCGACGCGGCCAGCCTCACGGACGAGGCCACCTTCGTCGCGCCTCGCACTCCCACCGAGGAGAAGCTCGCCGAGCTCTTCCGCGCGGTCCTCAACCTGCCTCGCGTCAGCGTCACCGACAGCTTCTTCGCCCTCGGTGGCCACTCCCTTCTCGCCACCCAGGTCGTCTCCCGCATCCGCTCCACCTTCAACATCGAGCTCCCCCTCCGCGAGCTCTTCGAAGCGCCCTCCGTCGCACAGCTCGCCGAGCGACTGGAGCAATACTCCGTCGACTCGAAGGTCCCCGCACTCGTCCCCGTCGACCGTGCTCGGCCGCTGCCGCTCTCCTTCGCGCAGCAGCGTCTGTGGTTCCTGGATCAGCTCCAGCCCGGCGGCTCCGCATACAACATCCCGTGGGCGCTCAAGCTCACCGGCACCCTGGATTCAAACGCGCTGCTCCTGTCCCTCCGCGCGCTGGTGCAGCGCCACGAGGTGCTGCGCACTCACTTCGCCATTCACGAGGGTCAGCCCGTCCAGCGCATCCAACAGGACGTCGTGCTGGAGATGCCGCTCGTCGACCTCCGCGCGCTGCCTCAGCAGGAGCGAGACGCGGAAGCCCAGCGCCTGATGCGCGAGGAGGCGCTGCATTCATTCGACCTGTCTCGGGGTCTGCTGGTCCACATGACCCTGGTGCGCTTGAGTGATGACGAGCACCTCCTGCTCGCCACCGCACACCACATCGTCTCCGACGGATGGTCTGTCGCCATCATCGTCCGCGAGCTCGCCGCCTTCTACCGGCAGTTCGCCGGGGGAGAATCCGCCCAGCTCGCCCCCCTGCCCATCCAGTACGCCGACTTCTCCGTCTGGCAGCGCCAGTGGCTCCAGGGTGACGTCCTCGCGTCCGAGATCGATTGGTGGCGTAACCAGCTCGCCGGTGCCTCGACCTCTCTCGAGCTGCCCACCGACAGGCCTCGTCCCGCCGTTCAGACCTACGGGGGCGCCATCGTCCCCGTGGTCCTCTCCAGACAGTCGAGCGACTGGGTGAAGGCGCTCGCCCAGCGAGAAGGCGCCACGCCTTTCATGGTGCTGCTGGCTTCCTTCCAGCTCCTGCTCTCCCGCTACTCGGGTCAGGAAGACGTTTCGGTGGGCTCGCCTCTCGCCAACCGCAACCGCTCCGAGACCGAGGGGCTCATCGGCTTCTTCGTCAACACCCTCGTCTTCCACGCTCGCCTCGATCCGAAGCAGTCGTTCCGTCAATTGCTCTCAAAGGTGCGCCTGTCCACGCTGGCCGCCTACGAGCACCAGGACGTCCCGTTCGAGAAACTCGTCGAGGAGCTTCAGCCGCAGCGTGACCTGAGCCGCAGCCCGCTGTTCCAGGTCACCCTCACTCTTCAGAACGCTCCTGAAGAGGAGCTCGAGCTCCCCGGCATCACGCTGGGCGCACTGCAGCCGAGCGTCGAGTCCTCGAAGTACGACATCAGCCTCTTGCTCGAAGAACGCAGCGACGGCTTCACCGGTGTCTTCAACTACAACACCGACCTCTTTGACGCGGCGACCATGGAGCGCCTCTCGCGTCACTACGCGGTACTGATTGAAGCGCTGCGTTCCGCCCCTGATGCGCAGCTCCGTCTGATTCCGCTGCTCACGGCGGAAGAGAAGCAGCAGGTACTCACGGGCTGGAATGGGGCTGTTAGCGAGTACCCGCGCGACGCGTCCATCCATGGACTCTTCGCTCAGCAGGCCGTGCGCACGCCCGACGCTGTTGCTGTCGTCTCCGGCGAGGAGTCACTCTCCTACGCCCAGCTCGACTCGCGCTCCAACCAGCTCGCTCATTACCTGCGCTCGTTGGGTGTGCTCCCGGGCTCTCGCGTCGCCGTCCGCCTCGACCGCTCCGCCGACCTCATCGTCTCCCTCCTCGCCATCCTCAAGGCGGGGGCCGCCTACGTCCCTCTCGACAAGGCCTGGCCCTCCGAGCGTCTCGCTTTCGTTCTCCGTGAGTCCGCTGCGGGCGTCGTCCTCTCCCACTCTGACGTCGTCGACGACTTGCCGGCCTTCGGCGCCGTCCTCCTCGTCATCGATGAGGAGGCTTCTCGCATCGCGCGGCTGCCCTCTTCTCCTCTCGCAAGTGCCGTGACGGGGGATGACCTCGCCTACGTCATGTTCACCTCCGGCTCCACGGGTGAGCCCAAGGGTGTCTGCGTCCCTCACCGCGGCGTCACTCGCCTCGTCTCTTCTTCCTTCATCTCCTTCGGCGCCTCCGACGTCTGGCTCCACGCCGCCCCCGTCGCCTTCGACGCCTCCACCCTCGAAATCTGGGGCGCCCTCCTCCACGGCTCCAAGCTCGTCCTCGCTCCTCCTCACTCGCTGTCACTCGAGGAGTTGGGCTCTCTGCTCGTCCGCGAGGGCA
>NZ_JABXEM010000371.1:0-8574 GCF_013372595.1 Myxococcus sp. AM011 | reverse complement strand
CTCCCCCGCCCCGACTCCGGGCGGAGAGACCACCCAGCCTCCTGGGACGGGCGTCCCTCCGTCGGATGGCCTCACCCCGGGCGACGCGGTGGGCATTGGTGGTGCCGCCCTCTTCGTCCTGCTGATGGTGCTGGCCGCCCGGAAGCTCTTCTTCCGCAAGCGCCCCCCCGAGCCGGGCCGCAAGGCCGGCGTCCCGATTCCAGAGCAGAAGCCCGCGCTGCCCGCCGAGCGCCCCGAGCTGCGCGTGGAGCTGCCGCCCTCCGAGAAGGAGGCCGCCCGGCTGCGCGAGGTGGACGAGGCCCATGCCCGCGCCGAGGAGCTGGCCCGTCAGCGCGAGGAGGCCGCCCGCGCGGCCAGGACCACCACGGACGCGGGCGAGCGGGCCCGGCTGGAAGAGCAGGTCCGGGCCCTCAAGGAGCGCGAGGAGGAGGAGAAGCGCGCCGAGTACCGCGCGAAGAAGGCCGCGGATGAGGAGGCCCGGGAGCGGCGCAAGCGCGAGCAGACCGAGGCCCAGCGGCTCCTGGAGGACGAGCGCGCCCGGGAGGCCGCCGTCGTCGAGGAGGCCCGTCGCGCCGAGGAGGCCGCGGCACGCGCCAAGGTGGACGCCGAGGCGGGCCGCACGCTGGCCCAGGGCCTGGACAAGACGCGGAGCCAGGGCTTCATGGCCCGCCTCAACGGGCTGTTCGGCCAGCAGCGCCAGGTGGACGAGTCCGTGCTGGTGGAGCTGGAGGAGATTCTCTTCACGGCGGACATCGGCGTGCGCACGGCCAGCGAGTTGGTGGAGGTGGCGCGCGAGAAGCTCAAGCGCAGCGAGCTGAGCGACTCCAACCGCATCAAGGACCTCATCCGCACGGAGGTCGCCCGTATCGTCGACCTGCCGGTGCCTCGCTCACTGGAGGGCGGAGGCCCGCCGCACGTCGTCATGGTGGTGGGCGTCAACGGCGCGGGGAAGACGACGACCATCGGCAAGCTCGCCGCGAAGCTCACGGGCGAGGGCAAGAAAGTCGTGCTGGCCGCGGGCGACACGTTCCGCGCCGCCGCCACCGAGCAGCTCGACGTGTGGGCCGAGCGCGCGAAGGCGCAGTTGGTGAAGGGGACCGAGGGTGGAGACCCGGGCTCCGTCATCTTCGACGCCATCAAGAAGGCACAGGCAGAGGGCGCCGACGTCGTCATCGCCGACACGGCGGGCCGGCTCCACACCAAGGCGCCGCTGATGGAGGAGCTGAAGAAAGTCAAACGCGTCATGGACAAGGCCATGCCCGGCACGCCGCACGAGGTGCTGCTCGTGTTGGACTCCACCAACGGGCAGAACGCGATTCAGCAGGCCAAGCAGTTCCACGAGGCCGTGGGCATCACCGCCATTGCCCTGACGAAGCTGGATGGCACCGCCAAGGGCGGCGTCATCATCGGCATCTGCGACGAGCTGAAGCTGCCCGTCGTATGGGTCGGCGTGGGGGAGAAGATCGCCGACCTGCGCCGCTTCGAGCCGCGCGAGTTCGTCCAGGCCCTCTTCGACTGACGCGCCCCCTGCCCTCACTGACCCAGCAGCGAGGGCAGAATCGACTCCAGCAGCTCCTTCGTCTGCGGGTCCAGGTTCTCCACATCCAACCCGCTGCCCGCGCCCAGCGTGCCCATCACCGAATCCAGGCTGGGCAGGCCCAGGTCATCATCGCCACGGGCCTCGTTCCACCAGCGCACGCGCAGCTTCTCCAAGGCCTTCGCATTCCCAGGGCTCGCCTTGGCCAGCTCCTTGGTGAAGCACTCCTTGCACGTCCACTTGAAGCGATACGTGTCGACGTAGGAGCGCATGCCCTGGAAGAACGCGGTGTCGCCCATCAGCTTGCGTGACGCGTGGTGCAGCAGCGGCGCCTTGCCGTACACCAGCGCCCCGTATTCCGTCTCGTTGTCGAACGCGCTCGTGGGCCGGTCCGCTCGCGCGTCCTCGCCGCCCGCCAGCCGGTACATGTGGTACGGCGAAACCAGCAGCTCGCGCCGGAGGGCCTCCGCCGCCGACTTGCCGTGCTTCCACTCGATGTAGAGAAGCGCGGCGTACTGGGCCAGCGACTCGTCCACCACGGGCGCATGGATGGGGTCCGAGCCCACCAGCCCCGCGAAGTACTGGTGCGCCACCTCGTGCGCGACGGTGAACTCCAGCGTGCGCTCCAGCGAGCCACTCAGTTGCGACAAGGGCGCGGAGCCCGCGGGCCCCAGCATCGCCAGCACCTCCTTCAACTGCTCCACGTCCACCTGGCCGCCTACCAGTTCGAACGGGTCCACCACGCCGCGATACAACATGCTCGAGAGGGTGATGAGGCCGGGGAACTCCATGCCGCCCGCCCCGCCGGTCAGCGGCGCCTCCACCACCCGGAAGTGCGTGTACGGCAGCGGCCCCAGGCGCTTCTCGAACTCCGCCAGCGCGGACGAGGCGTACTTCAACACGCGCTCGCCTACGTCCTTGTTCTTCGCCGCGTAGTGGCTCTCCACCGTGACGCCGTTCACCGTGGCCGTGGACACCTCGTAGCCCTTGGACACCAGGATGGGGAAGTCGCGCACCGCGCCCGCGGCGAAGGCGAAGCGCACCCGGCCGTCGCGCTCGGGCACCTCGCCCATGGCCGCTCCCGTGGCGTGCACGACCCAGCCGGAGGGGACGGTGATGGACGCCAGCACATGGGCCGGCGCATACAACGCCAGGTCGCCAATGCCCTGCGGCCCCGCCCAGGGCTGACCCTTGTCGTCCAGAGGCGGCACCTGGGGGACGACACCCACCAGGCTCATGAAGTCCTCCGTGGTGGAGAACGCCCCATGGTCGCCCTTCGGCCCCTGCCCTCCACCGCCGAGGAGCGTCCCCGAGGGCTTCTCTCCCCTCGGCACCACCGCCCGGACGGCCACGTCCAGCACCGCCGCCGCGCCCGGAGGCACCGGTTCCTTCAGGCGATAGCGGTACAGCGTGGGCTCCGGCTGCTCCAGGACGATGGGCTCGCGCCCCAGCCGCGCGTCGGACAGCACCACCCGCTTGCCCCCCTGCGCGTTGGGCGTCACCCGCAGGTACAGCTCCGTCAGGGGCTTGTCCCGGGCCAGTACCTCCACCTGCACCCGGCCCTTCGCCTCACGCGCGGCGGGGTCCACCTCCAGTTGGACGCGGTAGCGCGGCAGCTCCTCCAGGGGCCCCAGCGCCTTCGCCGCGCGCTCGCGCTCGGAGGACTTCAGGTGCTGGAGGCTCAACTGCACCTCGGGGGAGACGTCGCCTCGGGCGGGCTGCCCGAAGAGCACACACCACGTCACCAGGCCAGGCAGGAGCGTCCGCATCCGCGCATGCTAATTGACCTGGGGCACCACGGCTCGTCTAGCCTTCCCGGGCATGTACTCTCGAACGCTTCTCCTGGCCGCTGCCCTCGGATGGATGGCGTGTGCGCGGAACGTCCCCGCGTCCACCTCCACCACCCCCGCCTCCTCGGCGCCCCGCGCCGTCCGCCTCGTGGCCGACACGCCGCCCCAGGAGACGGAGACCTTCGACAAGGTGCGTGATGACGTGGAGGTCGACACGGACGAAGGCGAGCGCACCCCTCGCGTCGTCACCTTCGGAGAAACCGCGGAGCTGCGCCGGGACGGCCAGCGGGCGCGCCTCTATGGCGACGCCAAGGGCACGCTCGGCTTCAGCGTGGACAACTTCCTGCTGATGGAGGTGCTCGACGGGCAGGGCAAGAAGGTGGTGCGGCGCGCCGTCATGGGCTTCACCGAGAGCGTCCACATCGGCAACGAGCAGGTCGACAACCTGGGCCGCCGCGCCTTCAGCTTCGAGCCCGGGGAGATTGACGTCACCGAGCTGCTGCCGGAATCCGCTCCCTTCCGGGTCCGCGTCACCATCCTGGACTCCTGGGGCGTGGGTCGCGTCTCGGACGTCTACCTGGTGCTCAGCGCTCCCGGGAGTCACACCGTCGAGGACGACCTGCGCGGCGAATGAGCCCGTCAGGCCGCGCTCCCGCCGAAGCGGCCCAGGCGCGGCCTGGTACTCCGAAGCCTAGAAGCGAAACCCGCCGAGCGCGGGCCTGAATGCCCCTGCTCCCACCTTGGAGCGAGGGCTTCCACCCTTGCTGAAGACGATGTCGCAGGACCCGCCATTGCACAGCGTGTCCGGGTTTGCGTTCTTGATGGTGGGGTCCCGCGTGGCCACCACCGCGCCCACGGTCCCGGCGGCGACCACCGCGCCCACACCCGCCCAGACGTACCAACGGCCGTACCAGGGCTTGCTGGAGCTCTCCACCTGGGCGTCCGGCGGCTCGCTGTCGAAGGCCAGGGCCGGGTTCGGCTCGTCCGGCATCGTCGTCGAGGGGTCCAGCACCGGCGTGCGCGGCGTGTCCACCACGCGCGGCGTGTTGCTCGCCACGCCCGTGTCCACCAGGGGCCGCATCCGCCCGGTCAGCTCGTAGGTCGTCCCGGCCAGCACGTTGATGTTGTGGACGTGGGGCTTGTAGCCCTGGGCGCGGAACTCGATTTCACGCGAGCCGGGCTTGAGCAGGATGTCGCTCATCGGCACCGTGCCCACCTCGATGTCGTCCACCAGCACCACGGTGCCGGCCACGTCCGCGAACGCGCGCGCGAAGCCCATGGTGGCAACCAGCGACACCTTGACCTCCGGCTGCGTGCCCTCCTTCACGTCCAGCCGCCGCGTGTACTCCTCGTAGCCCGGCTTGCGGACCACCAGCGAGTGCTCACCCGGCGTCACCGTCAGCGTCAAGGGGGCCGGCGTGAGCACCCCCGCGTCGCGACCATCCAGCGTCAGCCTCGCGCCCTTGACGGAGCCGGAGATGAACACCGCCAGTTCCGTCTTCACCGGGGCCAGGGGCGCCAGCAGGCTGTCATCGGGAGGCGGCACGTTCTTCTTCTTGCTGCCCTTCGCCGTGGCCTTGGGCCGCGCCGCGGGCTTCTTCGTCACCTTCGCCGCCGGCTTCTTCTTCACCACCTTCGTCTTGCCCACCTTCGCCTTCGACGGCTTCGTCGACGGCGTGAGGGGGGCCAGGAGGTCATCGGCCTGCGCGAGCGCGGAGGACGGAGCCGCGAGGACGGCCACCAGCGAAAAGAGGACGAGGCGTCGAATGCTCATGACGGACCGAAGGTTAGAGAGTCGTCCAAGGGGAATCAAACGAAGTCCCTCCCAACCGTCCATTCAGCCAATATCCGCGCCCCATGCACCGCGCCCTGCCCTCATTGGCCCTCGGCTTCAGTGTCCTCTGCCTCACGGCGTGCCCCACCAAGGCGCCGCCTACCGTGGAGACGCGTCCCCCACCCGCGCCCCCCATCCGCGTCCCGGCGGGATGCGAGGGCAGCCAGGCAGGCGAGTACCGCCACGCCGACAATCCGGCCTTCCGCTACCACGGCGAAGACGATGGCGGCACGCTGTCGCTGGCCGTCGTGCGAGCCCGCGCGGACGGCGATGCGGGCACGGAGCCTCCCGAGTCGAGCACCGCGTCCATCGTCCTGGAGCGCACGCCCGGAGGTTTCGTGGGCGAGACGCGCGCCACGGGCTTCACCGGCTCGGGAGCCCCCTGCCCCGTCGCGTTCCCCACGGAGCTGGTGGCGTGTGACGACGCGGGCCTCACGCTGCGCGCGGTGGCCAGCACGTCCATCGACGAAGGGTGCCGGCCTTCCCGCTCCGGCCCGCCTCCGGTGAGGCTGCGGCAGGTGTTGCTACGAGACACGCCGGACGCGGGTCTCTAGGTCCGAAGCGACTCCAGCCACCGCGCCCCGAAACGAAGGGGCGCGGCGCGAGTCACGCTCAGGCGGCGCGGCGCGCCTGCTCCTCGGCGGGATTCACCGCGGGGCTGGCGTCAGCGAGCTTCACACGGCCCGCCAGCCCCTGCAGCAGGCTGGAGATGCCGACGTAGAGGAAGCCCGCCTGGAACAGGATGATGAAGGGCAGCGACGTGTAGATGCGCGCGTCGATGGCGAACCACAGCGCCCCGGTGAAATACGCCGCGAAGAGCAGCTCCACCACCGGCATCAGCGTCTTGCTGCCGCGGTACGCCTTCTTCACCGCGATGACCTTCTTGCCCTCGGCGCCCGTCTTCGGCGTGCGGGCGAAGCCCGACTGCTGGTTGAGCAGCGCCTCCGCCACCGCCTTGGCGTTGTTGATGGCCAGGCCGATGCCCAGGCTCATCAGGAACGGCAGGTACTTCACCCGTTCCCAGCCCGTCACGCCCCGCTCACGCTGCGCGGCGACGTAGAAGAAGCACACGCTCGCCGTCGCGGAGACGAAGAAGGGCAGGTCCAGGAACAGCGTGCCGTAGAGGCCGTGCTGGAAGCGCACCACCATGCTGATGGGCATCAGCACCGACAGCAGCACCATCAACAGGTAGGCCATGTTGTTGGTGAGGTGGAAGAACGCCTCGCGCTTCACCGCCATCGGCAGGTCGCTCTTGAGGATGGTGGGCAACAGCTTCTTCGCCGTCTGGATGGAGCCCTTGGCCCAGCGGTGCTGCTGGCTCTTGAAGGCGTTCATGTCCACCGGGACTTCGGCCGGGGAGATGACCTCCGGGAGGAACACGAACTGCCATCCCTTGAGCTGGGCGCGGTAGCTCAGGTCCAGGTCCTCGGTCAGCGTGTCGTGCTGCCACCCGCCCGCGTCGGCGATGGTGCCCCGACGCCAGATGCCCGCGGTGCCGTTGAAGTTGAAGAAGCAGCCGGAGCGGTTGCGCGCCGTGTGCTCGATGATGAAGTGGCCGTCCAGGAAGATGCTCTGGGCCTGCGTGAGGATGGAGAACTCACGGTTGAGGTGCCCCCAGCGCACCTGCACCATGCCCACCTTCGCGTCGGAGAAGAACGGCACCGTGCGCAACAGGAAGTCCGGGCTCGGCACGAAGTCCGCGTCGAACACGGCGACGAACTCGCCCCGCGCCGACTTCAGACCGCTCTCCAGCGCGCCCGCCTTGAAGCCCTCGCGGTTGACGCGGTGGATGTAGACGATGTCGTGGCCCTTCTGCCGGTGCCGCTCCACGCACGCCCGGGCGATGCCACACGTCTCGTCCGTCGAGTCGTCAAGAACCTGGATTTCCAGGAGGTCACGCGGATAGTCGATGCGGCACACCGACTCCACCAGGCGCTCCACCACGTACATCTCGTTGAAGATGGGGAGTTGGATGGTGACGCGTGGAAGCTCCTTCAAAGGGCTCTTGGGCGTCGGCAGCTTGAACTTGTGCCGGTAATACAGGAACGCCATTCGGTACCGGTGCGAGCCGTAGACTGCCAGCACGCACAGGACGCTGAAATAGACGCCCAGGAAGATGATCTCGACGGTGGTCATCAGTGACGCTCAGCCCCTCCCGCGCAGCCCCCGTGGCCCGCGGTCCTTCCTTGCGTGGCGGCATCGGAATCCCGTCTCACGCCGACCGCCGCCTGCTGGGTCCGCTGAGCCCCCGTCCCGTATGTGCCCGAAAAGACAAGGCTTTAACCATCCAGGACTGATCGGCGCCGGACAATAGGGAGGCGTCAAGGACGTGTCAAATTATTCCCGGACTTTGAACGTTCCGTTCAGGTCCGGGGTGACACCTCGCGTCACTGGTATTTCGAGGAGATCCAAGGGGTTGGCGCCGGGGCTGATGCGGCGCCAGGGCTCGGACTACCCGGGGGGTCAGCTCACCGCGCGGCGAGGCTCGGCGACGGTGGGAGCAGGGGCGACAACGGGCGCGTCCATGACACCCGCCTCGTCCCGGGTCGCCAGCGTGAGGATGCGCTCGACGAGCTCCGGGAAGTCCACGCCCGCATGGGCGGCAATCTTGGACAGGAGGCTGGTGGGGGTGAAGCCAGGGAGCGTGTTGACCTCCAGCACCACGTCGTTGTCGGTGTCGGAGCACAGGAGGTCCACGCGGCCGTAGCCCCGGCAGCCCAGGGCACGGTACGCCGCGAGCGCCAGCGCCTCCACGTTGGCCACGCGCGTGGCGGACAGGCGGGGCGGGAGGAAGTAGCGGGAGCCTCCCTGGTACTTGGCGTCGAAGTCGAAGCCCTCGCGCGGGGTGGCCACCTCGCAGCTGCCCAGCACCTTGTCGCCGACAATGCCCACCGTCACCTCGCGGCCGGGGACGAAGCGCTCCACCAGCGCCTCTCCGCCGAAGCGGCACGCCTGGGCCACCGCCTCGACGAGCGCCTGCGGCTCGTGGACGATGGACAGGCCCACCGACGAGCCGCCGCACGCGGGCTTCACGATGCAGGGGAAGCCCAGGTCGCCGTGCAGCGCCAGCGCGCGCCCGGCGTCGTCACGGCCGACCCGGTACCCCTGGGGCGTGGACAGGTTGTGCAGGCGGAAGAGCTTCTTGGCCATGGGCTTGTTCATCGCCAGCGCCGAGGCCAGCACGCCCGAGCCGGTGTACGGCAGCTCCAGGAGCTCCAGGAGGCCCTGCACCCGGCCGTCCTCGCCCATGCGCCCGTGCAGCGCGATGAAGGCCACGTCCAGCTCCGCGGCGCGCAGCGCCCGGTCCAACCCCGGCCCCGCGAACACCCGCGTCACGTGATGGCCGCGGGACTCCAAGGCGGCGACCACGGCCGCTCCCGTCTTGAGCGAAATCTCCCGCTCCTCGCCCCACC
>NZ_JABXEM010000370.1:0-8580 GCF_013372595.1 Myxococcus sp. AM011 | reverse complement strand
CTCCCTGTCGGCCCGCCCTCATCGAGATTCGCTGAAGCACGGCCCGCACCCTTCGCGGGGGCGATGGGCCGCTCGCGCTTTCCCGAGGCCCCCCTGCCTCTTCCGAGTACCCCATGAAGCCAGAACCCACTCAAACCGCCCGCAGTGCGCCCATTCCCCTTGTTCCTCCGCCCGGAACCCTGGCTGCCTTTGGCCCGGGGGCGCGCATCCAGCACTACGAGCTGATTCGGCAGCTCGGCAGCGGAGGCATGGGAACCGTCTTCCTCGCGCGAGACACCCGGCTGGGCCGGCGCGTCGCCATCAAGCTGCTGCACACGCAGGACGCGCAGTTCGCCCGCCGCTTCATCCTCGAGGCCCGCACCACCGCGCGGTGCAGCCATGAGAACATCGTCATCATCTACGAGGTCGGCGAGGCCAACGCCACCCCGTACATGGTGCTGGAGTACCTGCAGGGCCAGCCGCTCAACAAGATTCTGAAGAGCAGCCCGCGACTGCCCCCGTCGCGCGCCGTGGAGCTGGTGTCGCCCATCCTCCGCGCCCTGTCCTGCGCGCACGCGCACAAGATTGTCCACCGAGACCTCAAGCCGGAGAACATCATCGTGACGGACTCCGGCACCATCAAGGTGCTGGACTTCGGTATCGCGAAGGTGCTCCAGGGGGACGAGCATCGCGGCGAGACGGACCCGCGTGCGCTCCTGGAGGGGCTGCGGCTGGTTCCTCCACCGGGGCCTCGGGATGAATCCATCCACCTGACGCGACAGGGCGCGTTGCTCGGGACGCTCGCGTACATGTCTCCGGAGCAGTGGGGGAACGGCATCCCCGTCGACCACCGCACGGATATCTGGGCGGTCGGCATCATGCTGTTCCGGATGCTCACGGGACGTCATCCGCTGGAGCCCCTGCGGGGTCCGCAGTTGATGGTCACCGCGCTGCTCCAGGAGCCCATGCCGTCGCTCCGGGCCTTGCTCCCGGATGTCCCCGCCGAGCTCGCCGCCGTCGTCGACCGGTGCCTGCTCAAGCACAAGGAGCAGCGCTTCCCGGATGCGCTCGCGGTGCTGCGGGCCCTGGAGCCGTTCCTCCCAGGCCGGTTCGTCCACGAGGCGGGGCTCGATGAGAGCCCGTATGCGGGCCTCGGCTCGTTCCAGGAGGCGGACTCGGCGCGGTTCTTCGGCCGCTCGCGGGAGACCGCCGCGCTCGTCAATCGGTTGCAGGACCAGCCCCTGCTCGCGGTCGTCGGTCCGTCGGGTGCGGGGAAGTCCTCGTTCGTGCGCGCGGGCCTGGTGCCCGTGCTGAAGCGGACGGGAATCCCCTGGGAGTCGCTCATCATCCGCCCTGGGAGAGACCCGCTCGGGGCCCTGGCCAGCATGGTGGCGCCGCTCGTCACTTCGTCACCGACTCTTGAGGAGGACCTCCGCAAGCAGCAGCAGATCACCGCGCATCTGCGGGTGGAGCCGGGGTACGTGGGCGCCGTCCTGCGAGCCCGTGCCCGTCGCGAGCGTCGGCGCATCGTGTTGTTCATCGACCAGTTCGAGGAGCTCTATACGCAGGTGCCCGATGCGCGGGAGCGCCGTGCCTTCACGGCCTGCCTGTCTGGCATCGCCGACGACGCGACGTCTCCCATCCGCGTCGTGCTGTCCTTGCGCTCCGACTTCCTGGACCGTGTCTCGGAGGACGAGCGCTTCATGGCGGAGCTGTCTCCAGGGTTGTTCTTCCTGACGGCGCCGCAGAAGGAAGGACTGCGGGACGCGCTCGTGCAGCCCGCGGAGATGGCGGGTTATCGCTTCGAGTCTCCCCAGATGGTGGACCAGATGCTCCAGCACCTGGAGACGACGCCGGGCGCCCTGCCCCTGCTCCAGTTCGCGGCCACCCGACTCTGGGAGGCGAGAGACCCGTCTCGCCGGATGTTGACAGAGAGCGCGTTCCAGCAGCTCGGCGGAATCGCGGGGGCGCTCGCGACGCATGCGGACAGCGTGCTCGCGGGGATGACTTCTCCAGAGCGGGCGCTGGCTCGGGCGATCTTCCTGCGGCTCGTCACGTCGGAGAAGACGCGGGCGATTGTGTCGCTGGAGGAGCTGCGCGAGTTGACCCGGGATGCGGACGAGCTTCAGCGGCTCATCGACAGTCTGGTCCAGGCGCGACTGCTCGTCATCCAGACGGGGACCAAGGCCACGGGCGCGTCGGTGGAGCTGGTCCATGAGTCGCTCATCTCGGGGTGGCCCACGCTGCGCAGGTGGCTCGAGGAGGGACAGGAGGACTCGGCGTTCCTGGAGCAGTTGAGGAACGCGGCTCGGCAGTGGCAGGCGAAGGCTCGGGACAGTGGGCTGCTCTGGCGCGGCGAGATGGCGGATGAGGCGCGGAGGTTCCAGCGGCGGTATCGGGGGGAGCTGCCGGTGTTGCAGCGGGCGTTTCTGGAGGCGGTGTCGGCGCAGGCGACGCGGTCGGCGCGGATGAAGCGAGCGTTTGTTGTCGGCGTGGTGACGTTGGTGACGGTGTTGTTCGCCTCTGCGGCGGTGGCGCTGGTGGTCATCCGGGAGGCACAGCAGGAGGCGGAGCAGCAGGCCATCATCGCGCTGCGTGCGGAGGCGGCGGCTCGCAACGCGGAGTTCCTGGCGAAGCGCTCGGCGGCGGAGGCAGAGGAGCGACTGGCGGAGGTCCAGGCCAAGGAGCTGGCCCGGCAGGAGGCACAGCTTCAGGTCGATGCGGCCAATCTGCGGATCGAGTCGACCCACGACGAACTGGTGAAGAAGAACACCGAGCTGAGCAAGGCGGTTCTCCGGGCGCGATGGGCGCAGTATCGGGCGAACGAGGCACTGCGACAGGCCGAGCACAGTGCGCAGCAGGCTCGACAGGCTCGCGCCGAGGCTGAACGACTGCTGCAACGTGAGCAGGAACGGACGCTGCGCATCGAGTCCACGCTCGGAAGCTCTTTCATCGAAACCTTGAAGTAAGGCTGAGGCACCCATGACGTCGATTCGGAAATGTGGCTCGCGTGGACGCGGGCTGGCCGTGGTGTTGCTTGTGTCATGGGCGAGTGCGTCCATGGCGCAGCGTGTGGACACGCCACTGGATGTTGGAGGAAACCGGCCGTGGGCGCTGGGGGTACCACGGGATGAACAGCAGGCGGCCCAGGCGCTCTTCTTCGAGGGGAATGAGCGACTGCGTGAGTCGGTGTTCGTCGAGGCGACTCGGAACTACCGCCGGGCCCTGCGGCACTGGAACCACCCTGCGATTCACTACAACCTGGCCCTGGCGCTGATGAACCTCGATCAGCCCATTGAAGTCTACAAGCACCTGAAGGCAGCGGTGGGCCATGGACCCGAGCCGCTCGACTCCGGTCGGTATGAGCATGCACGCTCGTACAACGCGCTCCTGGAGAAGCAGCTTGCTTGGGTGGATGTGAAGTGTGACGAAGAGGGGGCGATTGTGACGCTGAATGGGCAATCGCTGTTCAAGGCGCCCGGGAGGTATCAGGCGTTCATCCGGCCCGGTGTTCACAGCATCGTGGCCTTCAAGGATGGGTATCTGCCGACGGAGAAGCGCCAGCCGTTGATGCCTGGGGAGAAGGCGGAGTTGGACCTGGAGCTGTACACGGAGGACGAGGTCATCCGGTATCGGCGCCAGTGGGCTGCGTGGATTCCGTGGACGGTGCTCGGCGCTGGGCTGGCGGCAGCTGGCGGTGGTGGAGTGCTGCACTGGAAGGCGAATGGGTCCTTCCGGGACTTCGACTCGCGAATCCCTCCCGGGGGACGTCAAATGACCCCCGAACTGGAGGGACTTCGGAGAACCGGGTCCAGGCTCCAGGCAGGAGCCGTAGGTGCCTATTCACTCGGGGGTGCCGCCGTCGTGACAGGGACGGTGCTGCTCTATCTCAATCGCCAGCGGGCATACCGCATCAATCCCGCGGAACAGGGACCCACGATGGTCATCGCCCCCGCTGTCGACGCCGAGTCGAAGGGCGTCGTGGGTACAGTCCTTTTCTGAAGAGGTGGCTCATGCACTGTATCGACATATCCCTCGGTCGCATGACCGTGGTCAGCCTCGCTCTCGTGATTGTGCCGTTAGTGGCCTGCGTCGAACCTCAAAGCGACTCTTGTGCCAATGGACGGATATGCCCTCCTGGATACACGTGTTCCCCCCATGGAAACTCGTGCATTGGCAACACATGCGGCGACAACACCAAGGACAGCAACGAGGAATGCGACGACGGCAACGACTTGAATGGCGATGGCTGCCGAAGCGACTGTATCCTTGAATTCTGCGGAGATGGCGTACAACAAATAGGCATTGGAGAGAAATGCGACGATGGCAACCAACAGGACCTTGATAGATGCAGCGCCAACTGCCTCTCCGATGAAACCTGCGGCAACGGCTTCGTCGACGCACCTACGGAGGCCTGTGACGACGGGAACAACCAGAGTGGCGACGGATGCTCCGCGGATTGCAAATCCAAGGAGAAGTGTGGGGACGGCGTCGTCAATACTGAGTGGGGGGAACGCTGCGACGACGAGAACAAGCAGAGCGGTGACGGATGTAGCCGAGACTGTCGCTCCGACGAGACCTGTGGAAACGGGGTGCTCGACACAGTCATCGGTGAGACGTGCGACGACGGCAACCGCGAATCAGCAGACGGCTGCAGCGCAGATTGTCGTTCCACCGAGCGATGCGGCAACAACGTCGTCGACAAGCACCTGGGTGAGGTGTGCGACGATGGCAACACCCAGAGTGGCGATGGCTGCCGTGCGGACTGTCACTCTGACGAGGAATGTCACAATGGCATTCTCGACCCTGGTGAAGAGTGCGATGACGGCAACCACCTCGACAACGATGATTGCGTCGACCTCTGCAAGCTCGCGAAATGTGGCGACGGTCACACCAACGACAACGAAGGTGCACGACACGAAACCTGCGACGATGGGAATTCTGACTCGTGCGGAACCTGCAGCGCGGATTGCACGGTCGTTCAGCAGGCCGGGAGAGCCACGGGGACCATCCACATCAGCGCTGACGGTGGCGTGCTCGACAAAGAAATCGTCAGCATTGGCGACAGCCACAGCCGACTCGTTTTCGAGTTCGACACAACAGGCACCGTGCCGGACGCCCACATTGGCGTCAACGTCGACGCTGGTGCAGGGCCCAAAGAAGTCATCACCGCTCTCGCTGCCGCAATTGACTCAACATGTGCTTCACCCGATGCGGGAGCAGATGCCGGAAGTGGATCGGCGCATCCTCTGCTGCGCCTGACAGTCACCACCGACGGCGGCACCATCCATCTCACACATCAAGAGCAGGGGTCGTTCGGCAACCAGCTCATCATCGAATCCGTGGCGGACAGCGAGTTCGTCGTGAAGTCCTTGAGCGGTGGCCAAGGATTCGACTGCCCGGTCGACATGGGATGCGAGGCCCACCATGACTGTGGCCCCGGCTCCCTGTGTCAGAAGGATGAGGGGAACATCAGGGGAAAGTGCGCGCTCACCAAACCGTCCCCCTAACGGACAGTTGCACCCGGACCCCGGCCCCTTATCCTCCGCCGCCATGGCCACCCACTTCGACCCCAGCGCCGCGGCGCAGCCGGGTTCCGGCGTCTTCGGACTCCCCCACTCCCCCGATGAGGCGCACGTCGTCCTCATCCCCGTCCCCTTCGAGGCCACCACCAGCTACGGCGGCGGCACCTCCGAGGGGCCCGCCGCCGTCCTCGACGCCAGCAGACAGGTCGACCTCTTCGACGTCGAAACCGGCCGCCCCTACGAGCGCGGCATCGCCATGCTCCCCGAGTCCGAGGAGCTCCGCGACTGGAACACCCGCGCCAAGGAGCGCGCCCAGGTCGTCATCGAGGCCGGCGGCATCCACTCCGGCGAACCCGAGCTCCTCGCCGCCGCTCGCGACGTCAACGCCCTCTGTGACCAGATGAACGAGCTGGTCTACCGCACCACCAAGCACTGGCTCGACCAGGGCAAGCGCGTCGCCGCCGTCGGCGGAGACCACTCCATCTCCTTCGGCATCATCCGCGCCCACGCGGAGAAATACCCCGGCCTCGGCGTCCTCCACCTCGACGCCCACGCCGACCTGCGCGTCGCCTACGAGGGCTTCACCTGGTCCCACGCGTCCATCATGTACAACGTCTCCGAGCGCCTCCCCGGCGTGAAGACGCTCGTCCAGGTCGGCCTGCGCGACATGAGCCAGGAAGAGCACCGCTACATCGAGGACTCCAAGGGCCGCGTCCACGGCTTCTTCGACGCCGCCCTCCAGAACAAGCGCTTCGACGGCATCCCCTGGAACCGCCAGGTCGATGAGATGGTCGCCCTGCTCCCCCAGCAGGTCTACCTCTCCTTCGACATCGACGGCCTGGACCCCGTCCTCTGCCCCCACACCGGCACGCCCGTGCCCGGCGGCCTCTCCTTCCCCGAGGCCATCGCCCTCATCTCCGGCGTTGTCCGCTCCGGACGCACCATCGTCGGCTTCGACCTGACGGAAGTCGCCCCGGACCCCGAAGGCAGCGAGTGGGACGGCAACGTCGGCGCCCGCCTGCTCTACAAGATGATTGGCTGGATGCTGAAGTCCCAGAAGGCCTGAGCCCTCAGCTCACGCTCCCCTTCGGCACCCGCGAGCCAAACGTCAGGCCCCGCACCACCTGCGACTCCACGGACAGCGCGCCCCCCTGCAGGCGCGCCAGCTCCGACGCCACCACGTCCATCGACTCGAGCTGCGCTCGCAACATCTCCAGCGCGGCTCGGTCCACCGACGGCCCCGTCTCCAGCAGCCGGAGCTGCCGCCGGGCCTCCTCCAGCGGCCCCTGCAGCGCCCTCGCCGCCCACTGGCTCAGCGTGGCCCCGGGCGGACCCTCCACCCTCGACGCGGGCTTCGGCGCGTTCGCGAGCGACTGGTGGATGAGCGCCTCGAAGTCCGTGATTTCGAAGGGCTTGTGCAGGAACGCATGCGCCTCCGGCGCACCCTGCGGCAACACCGCGCTCAACAGGATGACGGGCACGTCCTTGAGGTCCACGTCCCGCTTCAGCCGACGGCACAGCTCCACCCCGCTCAGCCGAGGCATCATGTGGTCCGTCACCACCAGGTGTGGGCGACACGCCCGGGCCAGCTCCAGGGCCTCCTCGCCGTCTCGCGCCTTCACCACCTCGTGACCCAGGTCCTCCACCACCTGACTGAGAACTTCCAGCACCGCGGGCTCATCATCCGCGACCAGGACGAGACTCATTCTTCCGCTCCTCCGCTCCAGCGCGGCCCCCAAGCCACGCCGCCAGGACTTCGGCCTGCCCCTGGGATGAACCGAAATCCTCGGGGAACAGCCACCTCCCGGAGATGCAATCGTTCACGGACGTGCGGACTGGATTATGAAAGGCACTGCATTGCCTCCAGCGAATCGTGGGAATGACGCCAGCTTCCCGACAGTCTGCGTGTCATTCGCCGGACAATCCGCTGCGGGCACACGGAGGGCGTACATGAAGGCTGGAGTCATGAGGTGGGGACCCTTGGTGGTGGCGCTGTTGGCGTCCAGCGGCGCGAGCGCGGACATGGCCCGGCGTCGCGACGCCGTCGTGGAGGTCGTCCAGAAGGTCTCCCCGGCCGTCGTCTACATCGGCACCGAACAGGAGGTGGAGTCGCGCTTCCGCCGCCGTTCTCCGCTGGAGGAGTTCTTCGGGGGCATGGGCGGCGGCGAGCAGGGCCGCCAGAAAATCGAGGGCCTGGGCAGCGGCGTCATCATCGACCCGACGGGCATCATCGTCACCAATGACCACGTCATCCGGGGCGCGTCCGCCATCCACGTCGTGCTCGCGGACGGTCGCTCGTACGACGCGGAGGTCATCGGCAGCGACGCGGGCAATGATTTGGCCGTGCTCAAGGTGACGGCGAAGGAGGCGCTGCCCATCGCCCGACTGGGCACGAGCGCGGACCTGATGATTGGCGAGACGGTGGTCGCCATCGGCAGCCCGTTCGGCCTGAGCAAGACGGTGACGGCGGGCGTCGTGTCCGCCGTGGGCCGCACCTTCCGCGCGGACAACCGCGTGTACAACGACTTCGTCCAGACGGACGCGGCCATCAACCCCGGCAACTCGGGCGGCCCGCTGCTCAACGTGGACGGCGAAATCATCGGCATCAACACCGCCATCTTCGGCGGCGGCGCGCAGGGCATCGGCTTCGCCATCCCCGCCGACAAGGTGCGCCGCATCGTCGACGAGCTGACCCGCTTCGGAAAGGTGCGCCCGTCGTGGGTGGGCCTGGACGCCGTGGACCTGACGCCGCGCGCGGCCCGGCAGCTCGGGTGGGACCGCTCCTACGGCGCGCTCGTGACGGCCGTGGAGACAGGCAGCCCCGCGGACCAGGCGGGCGTGAAGCGCGGGGACATCGTCGCGGAGCTGGGCGGCTCCCGCATCCAGGACGCCGAGGACTTCGACACCCGCGTGCGCGGCTACCCCGCCCGCTCCGCCTTCCCCCTCGTCCTCTTCCGCGAGGGCGCCACTCGCACCCTCCAGCTCGCCCCCTCCGAGTTCCCCCCTCGCATGGTGGAGTCCCTCGCCTGGGACCGACTAGGACTCAAAGTGAAGGAGACGCGGGGGGTGTTGGCCC
>NZ_JABXEM010000036.1:0-54824 GCF_013372595.1 Myxococcus sp. AM011 | reverse complement strand
ACTGGGGGGTGGGCAGGGGAGGGAAAGCCGGGTAGATGAAGTCCGATGCCTTCCCGACTCATGCCGTTGTGTGTCGCGCCGATGATGGACTGGACGGACCGGAACTGCCGGTACTTCCACCGTCAAATCAGCAGGCACACGCTGCTGTACACGGAGATGCTGACCACGGGCGCCGTGCTCCATGGAGACCGCGAGCGGCTGCTGGGCTACGAGGCGGCCGAGCACCCGGTGGCCATCCAGCTCGGAGGCTCGGAGCCGGAGGCCCTGGCCGAGTCCGCGCGCATCGCCGAGTCGTGGGGCTACACCGAGGTGAACCTCAACGTGGGCTGCCCCAGCGACAGGGTGCAGTCCGGCCGGTTCGGCGCGTGTCTGATGGCGGAGCCGGAGCTGGTGGCGCGGCTGGTGGGCGCCATGCGCGCGGCGGTGAAAATCCCGGTGACGGTGAAGTCGCGCATCGCCATCGACGAGATGGAGGAGTGGCCCACGCTGGAGCGCTTCGTGCGTCTGGTGGCCGCCGAGGGCTGCACGCGCTTCATCGTCCACGCGCGCAAGGCGTGGCTCCAGGGCTTGAGCCCCAAGGAGAACCGGGACGTGCCGCCCTTGCGCTACGACCTGGTCCACCGGCTCAAGCAGGAGCTGCCCCACCTGGACATCAGCATCAACGGCGGCATCAAGACGCTGGACGCCGCCGCTGAGCACCTCGCGCAGGTGGACGGGGTGATGATTGGCCGCGCCGTCTACGAGAACCCCTACCTGCTCGCGGAGGCGGACCGTCGCTTCTTTGGCGCGGAAGAGGCCCCGCGTGAGCGGCACGAAGTCGTGGAGGCCATGCTCCCGTACATCGAGCGGAGCCGTCAGCGGGGCGCGCCGCTCGGCGCCGTCACGCGGCACATGCTCGGACTGTTCCAGGGACTTCCGGGTGCGCGCGCGTGGCGCAGGCACCTGAGCGAGAACGCGCACAAGCCGGGCGCGGGGCCGGAGGTGGTGGTGGCCGCGCTCGCGAAGGTGCGTCGCGAGCCGGAAGCGGACGTCGCTGCCTGAGCGCCGCGTCGCGCTGTCGGCGCGGGCGTGGCGGTCCTCAGGGAGGCGAGAAGCGCCCGATGCGTCCCGCCTCCTCCGCGAACCACAGGGCTCCATCCGGCCCGACGGTGATGCCGTGGGGCTCCGCTTTCTGAGTGGGAATGGCGTACTCGGTGACGACTCCAGACGTCGTCATCCGTCCGAGGTGATTGCTGCCCCACTGCGTGAACCACAGGGCCCCATCGGCCCCCGTGACGATGGCGTGGGGACGCGCTCCCGCGCGGAGCAATGGGTACTCGGTGATGTGCCCCTCCGTCGTGATTCGGCCAATCCGGTCCGCGAGAATCTCGACGAACCAGAGCGCGCCATCCGGCCCCCACGTGATTCCCACGGGCCCCGCCTTGGCCGTGGGCAAGTCGTAGCCGGAGACCTGTCCATCCACGGTGATGCGCCCGATGCGGTTGCCCTGATTCTCCGTGAACCAGAGCGCGCCATCCGGCCCCGGGGTGATGAACGAGGGATAGCAACCGGCCTGGAGCGCGAACTCGGTGACGTCGCCTTCCAGGTTGATGCGTCCAATCCGATGCACGGTCATCTCCGTGAACCAGAGCGCACCATCGGGTCCGGCGCAGATGCCGAATGGACCGGCTTGCGGCGTCGGCAACGTGAACTCCGTCACCGCTCCGCTCATCGTCACGCGGCCCACGCGGTTCGCCTTCTGCTCGGTGAACCAGAGCGCGCCATCGGGCCCGGCGGTGATGATGGACGGCCCGGCTTCGGGTGTCGGGAGCGGGAAGCCCGTCACCCGGCCATGGATGTCGATACGACTCACACGGCCCGCGTGAACCTCGGTGAACCACAGCGCCCCGTCCGCTCCCCCGACGATTCCGTAGGGGCCCGTGGATGCGGACGCGAGGGGGTACTCGACGAACTGGCCATGCTCGGAGCCAGGGGCCTGCGGCATCGGGTGTCTCCAGGAGGAGCGTGAGGTGACCGCCGAACCCTCTCCCGCGCTGTCACCGACGTCCAGCGCGGAGAGACACCTGTCACGCGCGTGTTCCCCTCAAGACAAGACAAGGCCCGGGCCTCCTCGCGGGGACCCGGGCCTTGGGCGAAGCGGTCCGGCTCAGCCGATGACCAGCTCGCCGGGCAGCGGCTGCTTGCCGCCGTCCATGAACAGTCCGAAGTAGCTCTCCGCCAGCTTGTACTCGTTGTACGCCGGCGAGCAGGCCATGGTGCGCACCGCCCACAACGCGTCGGTCGGCTTGCCGTCGTAGTCGGTCAGAATCATGTTGATGCCCATGTGCCCGCCGTTCTCCGCCTGGATGCCGGAGCGGCGCTGCAGCTCCTTGACGTCGTCGGGGGTGAGGTTGAGCGTGATGGGCCGGTCGTGCTCGCGAGCGGCCTTCGCCTTCTCCGCGTCACCCGTGTACGAGTACACCAGCAGCTCGCGCGCGTTGTCGTCCGTGGTGTCGAACTTCATCGCGAACTTCTCGGAGCCGGGGATGAGCTTGCCGTCGGTGCCGTACTTCTGCTCGATGGTGATGTCAGGGTGGTCGCCACCGTAGGTGATGTCGGACGTCATCGACTTCGTCCCATCCGGGTGGTGGGTGATGAGGTACTCGCCGGTGTTCGTGGTGCCGTCCGACTCGATGCTGAAGGGACCCACGTCGATGCCGACCTTGCCGCCCGTCGACTCGTAGTTGATCTTGTCGAAGCGCAGCGTGTTGGCCACGCCCGGGCCTTCCTTCTCCGGCATCCGGCCGTCCTTCGCGAAGGCCTCGTAGGCCTTCTTCCCGTCCGGGTTGGACAGGTCGAACTCGGCGGTGCGCAGCTTGTACTCCTTCAGCGTGTCCGAGCGGCCCACGCTCACGGACACCGGGCCCACGCCCAGGCTCACCTTGCCGTTGTTCTCGATGAACTCCGTGGGGCCCGCCGTCATCGACAGCTTGTCGCCGTTGCGGCTCACTTCGATGGACATGCCCTTGCCGGACTTCACGTCGCCGGAGATGCCCAGCTCGGCCGCGTGGTAGGACAGGCCCACGTCCAGGCCGTAGCCGGCGAACTGGCTCTGCTCCATCTTCACGGAGGCGCCGTCCGGAATCGTCTCGGCGTTGAGCGGATGCGGAGGCGCGATTTCGCCCGCCTTCAGCTTCTCGTAGTCCGCCTCCTTCATCTTCACTTCGTACGTCATCGTCTTGCCGGCCTCGACGCTCCCCTCCACGGAGGCGCCCACGCCGACCTTGGCCTTCTTGAACTCCACCGACCCGGTCGCGGACACCGACGTCTCGGCGGTGATGGAGACGGTGACGTACCCGTCCTCCTTCTTCACGTCCTTCTCGAGCGTGTCACTGAACTCGACTTCCACCGGCCCGGCCTGACCCGGAATCTTGATTTCGTGCGGCTCGGTGGTGGCGGCGTTGGGCGCGGCGCCGATGTCCGCCGGGGAGTCGGCGACCATCATCTTCTGCAGCTCGGGGGACACGTTCGCGTCCGCCAGGGCCTGGGCGCGCTCGGGCGAGCCGGCCTCGGTGGAGAAGATCTTCGCGGCGGACGTGCCGGAGAGGGTGCCCGCCTCGCTGTAGTGCGGCTGGTCCTTCAGGTACGCCGGCATGTCCTCGTAGCTCTTGCCGTTGCTCGGGTCCAACACGCGCTCGCCCTGGCGAACGACGACGTGGCCCGACTGGCCCTCGGCGCCCGGGCGCGAGTCCTTGAGGAACACCAGGTCCGAGCGGCTCTGCAGCTCCGGCGAGGACTTGCTGACGAAGTCCGCCGCCTTGTCCAGGCAGTTGACCTTGCTGTCCTTGCTGTTCTCATTGAACAGCGTCGACGAGGGGGCGCCCTGGCCGTCCAGCTTCAGCTTGTTCTTGGCGCCCGCGGGCTCGAAGGACGACTGGTTCTTCAGTCCCTCCGCCACCTTGCGAGCCGCCGCGGCGGCCTGCTTCGCCGCTGCCTCCGCCGCCTTGCGCGCTGCCTCCGCCGCCTGACGCGCCGCGGCCTCCGCTGCCCTGCGAGCCGCTTCCGCCGCCTGACGTGCCGCCGCGGCGGCTCCACCGTCGCCAATGCGCTCGGTACCC
Source organism: Myxococcus sp. AM011 (assembly GCF_013372595.1). Classification (NCBI taxonomy): domain Bacteria; kingdom Pseudomonadati; phylum Myxococcota; class Myxococcia; order Myxococcales; family Myxococcaceae; genus Myxococcus; species Myxococcus sp. AM011. Next base: position 50,727 of record NZ_JABXEM010000036.1, on the reverse strand, counting down.
ATGGTGTGTCTCCTCGAAGTCGTACGGATTTCCCAATTCTCGGGAGATGGGGCTGGAGGTTGCGTCCCGGCTGGAAATTCGGAGGTTTTTCCCTGGGAGCCCTGTCACGGAGTGAGAAAGCGGAGCTGTGCCCGTACCTGGGGCGTGGGGAGTCACCGGCCGTGCGGCTGGCGTGCTCACGCCACGTCGAGGCGGTGGATCAGCGCTTGGAGGGACTGGCGCGGAAGCGCTGGAGCTTGGTGCGGTTGCCGCAGACAGCCATGGAGCACCAGCGTCCGGAGCGGTTCTTGGAGGTGTCGAAGAAGGCTTCCTGGCAGGCGCCGGCCGCGCAGACCTTCATCCGGGGCCAGTGGCCGTCCTGTTGGGTGGAGACGATGGCGGCGAAGAGTCCGCCCAGGACCTTCCAGCCTCCGGTACCGGCGGGACGCAGCCGCACGCTGTCCGGGCTGAAGCCCAGGGTGAGGGGACTCAAAGCGGCCACGCGGTCCAGGGTGCGGAGTTCGGCGGGGGGCAGGGGCTCTCCGGTGTGGGAGAGCAGCACGGCGCGCAGGGCCTCGCGGGCCTCGATGGCGGCCTTGAAGGCTTCGGGGGAGAAGGTCTCTCCGGGGGACAGGAGGCCGCGCGCGCGGGACCAGGTGGCGAGTGCGTCCGAGGTGGGCACCGCGTCGACGAGCTTCTCCACGTCCAGCGTGTTGACGAAGTCGAGCAGCAGCACGACATCCGTCGGAAGCCCGGGGCTCTGCGCATCGGCCATGGCTGGGGCCTATCGCGTCCTGGGCGTGGGCACCAGGGCCCCCAGCCCCGTGGCCAGGCTGTCCACCAGCGCGCGGGCCGCGTGCCGCTCCGGGTCCAGGCTCGGGTCATAGATGGTGACGTCCATTCCCACCGCGAGTCCGGACGCGACGAGGTGGGCCACCAGCTCGCCCAGCTCCTCCACGCTCAGGCCGTCGGGCTGGCGGGAGTCGACGGCGGGCATGACGTCGTCGTCCATGACGTCGGCGTCCAGGTGCATCCAGAAGCCGCTGACGCCGGAGGCGCGAAGCCGCGCGACGGCCTGCTCCACGCTGGCGGCGATGCCCTGCTGGCGCAAGGTGCCCAGGTCCAGCCAGCCCATGGCGGTGTCTCGCACGTGCTCGGCGGAGACCTGCGCGCCCCAGTGCTCCAAATCCCTGACGCCGAGCACGGCCACATCCGCGTCCCGCACCAGGGGCCCTCGTCCTTCCAGGTTGGACAGCACGGCGGGGCCGCGCCCGGAGGAGAACCAGAGGTCCATGCCGGCCACGCCGCCCAGCTCGGAGGCCTCGGGGGGCCAGAAGTCGGTGTGCCCGTCCATGAAGGCGAGGCCGTGGTGGGCGCCGGTGCGCTTCAGTCCGAGGAGGCAGCCGAGAAGGATGCTGCAATCACCTCCGAGCACCAGCGGGAAGCGCTTGTCCCGCACGACCTCTTCCACCACGTCGGCGAGCCGTGAGCTGAACTCCGCGATTCCGCGCGGGTTGATGACCCGGGTCTCCTGGTCGCGCTGGGGGACGTAGGGACCGGGCTTCACGGTGTGCTCGACCTGGGCCTTGAGTCGGCGTCCCAGGCCGGCTTCCAGCAGGGCCTCCGGCAACAGGTCCACCCGGGGTGTCCGGCTGTCAGGGCGACTCAGTCCCAGACCGGAGGGCGCGGCGATGAGGGCGATGGGCGGGGGCATGGACACTCCTCGGGTCAATGGGTAACCACTGTATGCGTATTGGTGGTTTTTCGAGGGTAGGCCCTGTGTCGGGCGGTTGCAACCACTAAAGATGAATGAGTGGTTACTTGGGGTTGATGGACGGGATGGAGGCCGTGGCCCGCCCGAGGCGCGAATGTGCGTGTGGATGGAGCCCTTCGCGCTGGTCTGGAAGGGTACTTCTCTGGGAATCATGGGCTTCCGTGGAGCGGCCCCGGCCATCGACAGCTGAACGCGTCACATCCATGACGCGAAGGGTCGCATCGCCGTGTGGAACCCGTAACATTCCCCGCCATGCACTTGCGACGCTCGCTCCTCTTCTTGTTGGTTGTCTCCCTCGCAACCGTTCCCGCACTCTCTGGCTGTGGCTCCGATGACGACACTCCGACGCCGGACGAGGGCCTTGATGCTGGCACGGGGTCTGACGCTGGCACGAAGCCCGACGCGGGCACCGGGTCCGATGCGGGCACCGAGTCTGATGCAGGCACCGCGTTCGACGCCGGTACCGAGTTCGACGCCGGTACCGAGTTCGACGCCGGCACCGAGTTCGACGCGGGCACCGGGTTCGATGCAGGCACCGGGTTCGATGCAGGCACCGGGTTCGATGCGGGTACCGCGTTCGATGCGGGTACCGTGTTCGATGCAGGCGCTGAGTTCGACGCCGGTACCGTGTTCGACGCGGGTACCGTGTTCGATGCAGGCGCCGAGGTCGATGCAGGCACTGAGTTCGACGCAGGCACTGAGTTCGATGCAGGCACCGAGGTCGACGCGGGGACGATGTCCGATGCAGGCACTGAGTCGGACGCTGGAAGCGAGCAGGATGCTGGTACCGCGCAGGATGCGGGGACGCCGCCCGATCCCTTCACCGTCTGCGAGGGCACCTGCCGGCAGACCGAGGCGACGGTGCAGATGAACGGCAACGAGCGTGTCCTGACCAGTGCCTACTTCGGCTATGAGGAGCCCTCGGACCCGAGCGACCCATGGACGCTGTGGATCGAGCTCAACAATGGCACCCCGGGCATTTGCCCCTCCCCGGACTCAGAGGTTCCGCCCCAGCTCATCAATGTCTACTCGGTGACGGTGCCGGTGGATGTGACGCCGCAGACCGGCACTTCCGCGGGTGAACCGAGGGCAACCCTGGTCGACTTCGAGGGCGAGCTCAGCACCGCCTTCTTCGTCCACAGTACGCAGCTCACCTTCACGCCCGTGGCGGCCTCGCTCTGCCCCACCTGCGCCAAGGAAGGCACCCCTCCCGCGTCACACTTCGTGGCCTTCGATGTGAACGCCTCCTACGAGGAGGGCACTTTCGTCGGGCACGGGTTCGCCACCTACTGCCCCTCGCTCGACGTCTATCAGTAGCGCATTGGTCATCGGCCGCGAGGCCGCGGGTCCTGGGTCGATGAGGCCCAGGACCCGTGAGACACAAGAGGGCTCAGCGGCCGCCGGCCTTCACGCGCTGGAGGAGGGCGGCGGTCCCCGTCTTCGTGGAGTCAGCCTGGGCCCGTGGGCCCGAAACCGCGGGGTCTTCCACGGGCGGACCGGAGAGCTCCGAGTAGACATCGATGACCACCGGCCCGCGGCCGCATTCGCCCGTGAGGACCGCATGGAGCGCGAGGCTGAGGACGTCATTGGTATCGAGGGAACCCCATCCAAGGGTGTAGTTCATCGTGATGGAGCAGCCCGGCTCCGGGCTCGCCGTGCAGGCGCCCGGCAGGACGAGGAAGGAGCGCGGGCCCACCATCACCGCCGGGGGCCCGCACATGTCGAAGGAGAGGGGGGCGACCTTCAGTCGTGGCGAGGGACCTTCGGGGAGGATGGCGAAGATGTCTTCCGTTTCCATCGCGTCCGTCTGACCATTCTCGGTGAAGTACATCAGCCCCGTGACGAAGTATTCGCCTGTCACCCAGTCCCGAGGGTCCATCTTCTGGGCACTCAGGGCACTCGTCTCCGAGACCTCGACGTTCGTGGCGTCTTCCGCGCCACCGCACGCGCCGAGCAGAATCGAGCCAATCACAATCCATCCATATGAACGCATCATCGTTGTTTCCTCCTGGTGATTCAGAGCGCGGGTCGCGCCCATGAGCCGGGCCGCCGCGAGGACGCGGAGACCTTTCTTGAAGCCCTGACGCAGCGGAAATCGCAGAACCTTTGTTTCCGTGTGGCGAGGAGCTGGCAGGCTCCCCTGGGGTGGATGCAGGGTTGTCCCCCTGCCACGGAGCCAAAGGTAAGCGAGTCCTTCCTGCCTGTCCGAGACCCGGGGACGAAGCGAAGAGAGCCAGGGATGAATTGAATTTCACCAGGGACGAAGTGGGACGCACTCCCGCTTCAGCGTCCGAAGACGCGCAATCCCTCTCGCGGACCCCGTCAGAGCGGGCAGTGACCGGCGCGCCGCGACAGCAGGGACTGAAGTCGACGGCGCCCCTGGGGAATCGTCCACCGCTACTTCTCGCTCTGGCGCAGCCAGGTGGAGATGGCCTGTCTGCATTTTTCGTGATGGTCGAGAAAGGCGAAATGACCGCCAGGAACCTCCGCGTAGGTTGCCATGTCACCCAGCCGCCGGACGTAGGCCTGTATTGACGCGGTGGGCATCATCGTGTCGGTCCGCCCCTGAACCACCAGCGTGGGCACCTGAGGGATGGGGGCGTCGGTCCACGCACCTGACACGAGGATGGAGCCCGCGCAGCTCGAGCCCTGGATGGGGGACGCGGCGGACGAGCACGCTGGCTCCCGCACCCCCGTTGGAGAGTCCGGCCAGGTAGACGCGGCGGATGCCCTTGCTTGCCAGCCACGCATAGGTGGCCTTCAGCGTGTCCTCACCCTGGCGCTCCCACCATTTCCCAGCGGGTCCCACGGAAGGACAGACGGTGAGCGCGGCGATGCCTTGCACCGCCTGCGCCATCTCCCAGCAGTACACGGCGAAGTTGCCGGCATATCCATGGAGGAAGACCACGGCCGTGCGCGGCGCGGCCTCGCCCTCCGGTGAGACGACGAGCGCGTCGAAGGAGTCCGCGGACTGGAGCCCCAGGTAGGTGGCGATGGCGGGCGTGGCGACCAGCCCTTCGGCGGAGTCCATCCGGTCGAAGGCGCCCTCCAGCGAGAGGAGGAAGTCGCGCGCGTCCGAGCGCGGCAGTCTCCAGGTGAGCAGCAGCGCATGTGCCGCGAGCAGCGTCCCATCCTGTTCGTCGACGACTCGATTCACCCAACGATGGCCGCCGCCCGGCAGATGAAGCGTGTCCAGGTGTGTGCCCCGCGCGAACACGAGCCTCGTCGAGACGACGAGGAGCAACAGCGCGAGGCCCGCCCAGCACAGCCACCGGCGCCCCCGGACCAGGAGCCCCAGGCAGAGCCCCCCAAGGCCCGCCACGTAGCCCCAGCCGGAAACCGAGGCCCCGACCCACGCCGCGAGCCCTCCCAGGCACAGCGCCACGGGCGCCATGAGGAGCCCCAGGCAGAACGCCAGACGGCTGCCCCACCTCGGAGGCCTCGCCGTTTGAGCCAGGGCGTGAGGGGAAGGTCGTGACTCGGAGGCCAGGGCGGAGGGCGCCATGCCCTCCATCCTCTCGGTGCCCGCTGGCGAAGCGGCGCCGTCGAGCCCGAGCGGTCCAACGTGGGCTGGAAGGGCTCCGGAAGGCGGGTGGACGGTCGCGGCCCGGCGTGAGCGGTCCCCCTTGTCTCGCGCCGAGCTCCACGGCTCATGGAAGCAATTCCAACGAAGGTGACAGCCAGCTTCGTCCTCATGACTGTCGCCCCTCCAAGGGGTGCTACTGCGCCAACGCGGGGCGGAAGGAGGCCAGGGTGCACCGCATGCGCTGCACCTGCTCCGCGCTGAAGCCCGTCATGCAGGCATCGTCCGTCAGCTCCATGTAGTTCTGGATGGGGACGGGTACGCCACCGCAGCTCGTGCTCGCCGTGCAGCCCTTGTGCGAGGTGGCGTTGGGCTGCGTGTCACAGATGCGGTCGCCCGTGGTGTAGCAGGCCGGCGCGGTGGCGGTGCCACAGCCCGAGTAGTACGTGTGGAACAGGCCCAGGTAGTGGCCCACCTCGTGGGTGACGGTCCTCCCATTGTGGTACGGCGGAAACGGGCCGACACGTCCGAATGCCAGCCAGTTGATGACCACCCTGTCCTGAGGCTGTCCCACCGCGCCCGCCGGGTCCGCGGGGAGGAAGGGCACATACCCACGCGAGCCACCCGCGCTGTTGGTGTAGAGGTTCAGGTAGCGCGTTGAGTCCCATGCGATGGTGAGCCAATAGCTGCCCTGGTCCTGGTACCAGGTCGTGTTGCAATAGCGCCGGATGCCCGTCGTCGGATTGCCCGCCGGGTCCACGGTGGCGAGGAAGAACTCAATCTTGCTGTCCACCCCAGCCCCGCCAGGGCTGCCCGCCACGGCGCGAAAGTCTTCGTTGAGGACCGTGAGCTGACTGTGGACCAGGGCATCCGTGACGTTGCCATTCGCGCACGCCGCATCCGAGATGACATGCACCACCACGGGGATGCGCCGCAACGCCGTGGGCTGCCACAGCGGACCCGGAACCGTCTGGTCCATGGAGCAATCCGAAGGGGCGAAGCTGGCCCCCCGGAAAGAGGGAGCGGGCTCGGGGGCGGTACAGCGGTCGGAGTGGAGGGAGAAGGCATCTCCAGACAGGAGCGCCAGGACGGAGACAATGAGGGAGTGGGCTGGGAGCATGGGAGCCTCACGCTATCGAGTCGCCCCGACACCCTCCAACCCATCTGCCTCGCGGCGACAAGCCCGCTGGAAGATTCCTCTGTCCCATGTTGCTGGCGTTGCGCGCCACAGCTCCGAGGACGAAGTGCCTCGGATCGGCGGCGTCAGGCTTCAGGGAAGCTCGAGCTGGCAGGACGCACTGCGGCCGTCCTGGCCGCGCAGGTTGCCATCGTCGCACTGCTCACCGGCGGCGAGGTGGACGACTCCGTCCCCGCAGCGAGGACCGGTAGGAGGAGCCCGTGGTGTGGCGCTCCGCCTGGAACACGGCGAGCTGATATGCGAGTCCAAGACTCGCATCGGGCCCATGTCCCCGTCGACTCGCCGGGGCGTGCAGGTGTCGGACTCCCTCACCATCTCGAGTCGATAGATGCCGTCCCCTCCCTCCTCGTTCTCGCCTCCGCCTCCGCACGCGGTGAGAGACAGGGCTGCCAGCATCACTACGACAGTCGCGCGACAGCTCATCAGGGCCCCAGGAAACGAGGGAGGTGGCGCAGCGACGTGGACCTGCTCCGGATACTCATCCGGATTTCGGCCCCACTTTTCGCGGCGGCTCGCGGAAAGGGCGCGGCATGACACCCAGGGGAAGGAGATTGCGCAAACAGCGGGCGGGTGCTTGCGCCGTGAGAGGCATCTGGCGCCTCCAATGGGGGACCGGGGTTGTCCGAGCGCGGTTCGGATGTCTTTCTTTTCCGGGAGGTTCTCGTGCGGACAAGGCTCGTGTTGTGGGTTTCGGCGTCTGTCGGATGGCTGGTGGCGTGCCAGGGCGGCGGAGTGGATGCGGCGGCGGAGCTCGGAGGGGGCGAGCCGGGCGTCATCGCCTCCCAGCCGGAATCAGTCTCTGGCCCGCTGGTCCGTGCGGCGGACACGGTGTCGGTGAAGCGCACCACGCGCTTCTTCACGGCGGTGGGGAAGGGTGAGCAGGCCGAGGGGGGCTGGCCCGTCGACCCTCCCGTGCTCTTCATCCCCAGCGAGGACGGCTCCACCTTCACCCGGAACCTCGGCTCGGCGCGGAGAGGCGAGTGGTTCTTCCAGGGTGTTCCCTCGCGGCCGTATTTCCTGCGCACGGGGACGACCTACATCCTCACGGGCGAGCGCGAGGTGGATATCGGTAACAACAGACTGGGGCGGATGTATGCCATCTACACGCCGGATGCCCCTTCCACGTACGCGGAGGTCCACGTGGAGAATCTGGCGCCGTGGCAGCCCCGCGTGAACAACCAGCATCCGGGCTCCAGCCTCCAGTTCGTCTCCAGGCAGGTGGACGTCTCCGGCCCGATAGATTTCTTCGAAGAGCCCTTCGCGGGGCAGACGTCCATCCACACCGACATGGCCTGGGCCTCCTCGTACTTCGGGGTGATGCCCATGTTCGAGGCGGCGGAGGGCGACAAGGTCTACATCAACCAGCTCAGCGAGCTCAGCGCGGGCACGCTGCCTGACGGTACGGCCCTGGGCTACTCCGCGGTGGTCCGCTCCGTGGAGACGGAGGCGTTCAACGCCTACCCTGGGGGATACCTGCCGCTGACGGGCGTGCTGGAGCCGGTGCCGATGCGCGAGGTCTCGGTGGATTGGCGGCTGCCCGAGTACGCCCGCCATGCGAACGAGGTGCACCCCGGGGCCCGGGGTGTCGTGCCCGTCCTCTCCATCTCACCCGCGGCGCACGGCCTCGCGAACGGGTGGGTGGGGTACTCCGGCGAGCTGCTCAACCTGTATCTGCCCCTCGGCTCGTCGTTCGACTTCTCGGCCCCCCTGCGGTTTGGCAATCCGTTCCCCTCGGACTGGGGTGTCGCCGCCGCCGTGACCTATCCCTTCCGCAGCCTGCGGCCAGTCCCAGATGATTCGGGGAATGCCGTGTACGTCCGGGGGGCCCTCACGTCGTTCGTGTCTATCGAGGACCTCAGCGCGGGGCCGGTGGCGCCCCAGATGACGCCGCCGCTGTCGCTGACCCTCGACGGGATGCCCGCGTTCACGGTGCGCAAGGTGCTCTCCACCAACCCGGTCCTCGCGTGGAGTCCGCCGAGCGTGGGTGTTCCCTCGGCGTACCGCGTGTTCGTCTATGAGTACGAGCCGAGCCTGAACCAGCCGGTGTACCGCAGCTCCCTCTATGTCCCCGGCTCCGTCACCCAGGTGCGGCTGCCGCCCGACATGCTGGACCCTGCCTCCATCTACTATCTGCGCGTGAGCGCCATCGCCGCGCCGGGCTTCGACGTCGAGCGCTACCCGTTCAGCTCATGGAGTTACCTGCCCCAGCACAGCGCGGAGGTCGCCAGCACCCTGTTCCTCACTCCGTGATTCGCGCGGGCCGGCCCGCTGCTTCCTCCGCGCGGTAGCGGGCCAGGTCCTCGACGTCGAGGACGGCGCACCGCGCCACCCGCACCGCGACGAGCACAACGCGGTGCGGCCACCCAGGCCCGCCCACGACGGAGCGGGCGTCTCATGCTTCGCGTCATCCAGTCCGTGCCTTGTTCGTTTTCCGAGAAATCAAATATTATTGGGAAATGACGGTCAGTACCGTTGTTCAGGTGAAGCAAGACAGCACCGTTCCGCGCCAGTCAGCCCCTGGGCTGGCGCTGACGGGGACCCGGGACGAGCATCCTGGCGGCCTGCGCGATGCGACAATGTTGCATCTGTATCGGCTCATCGACTCCTTCGCCGCGAGCCCCCTGCCTGTCCTGGTGATGGGCGAGACAGGCGTGGGCAAGGAGGTCTACGCGCGGACGCTCCATGCCCGCTCCGCGCGAGCCGGCCAACCCTTCCTGCGCGCCCACTGCGCCGCATGCTCCGAATCGCAGCAGGAGGGCGAGCTGTTCGGCGCGGAGCCCTCGCGAGCGGGACTGTTCGAGTCCGCGGACTCGGGCACGGTGCTGTTGGACGAGGTCGGCGAGCTGTCGCTGCCGCTCCAGGCGCGGCTGCTGCGGTTCCTGGAGAGCGGCGAGGTGGTCCGCGTGGGAGGCGTGACGCCCCGCCGCGTGGACGTGCGGCTCATCTGCGCCACCCACCGGGATTTGGAGGCGGAGGTCGCCGCGGGCCGCTTCCGGGCGGACCTCTTCTTCCGGCTGGCGGGGCTCGGCTTGTACCTGCCGCCCTTGCGCCAGCGCCCCGACGATATCGAGGCTTTGGCCCGGTACTTCCTGGAGCGCTCCACCCGGCGACTCCAGGGCCATGAGGCGCGCCTGCTTCCCTCCGCGCTGCAAGCGCTGCGAGAGCACCCCTGGCCCGGCAACATCCGCCAGCTCCACCACGTCATGGAGCGCGCGGCCGTCTTCTGTGGGGGACTGCCGGTGGGCCCGGAGCACCTCGCGCTGAGCGTGCTCGCGCCGAGCGCCCCACGGCGAGCGGGCACCGTGGCCACGCCTCCCGGCGAGCCGCCCGGCCTGCGCGCCCACCTGGTGGCGGCGGAGCGCCAGCACATCCTGGAGGCGCTGGAGCAGTGCGCGGGCAACCAGACGCGCGCGGCCCGGCTGCTCCAGCTCTCGCGCCGGGGTCTGCTCAAGAAGCTGGACGCGCTGGGCCTGCCCCGGCCGCGCAAGAAGGGCCAGGAGGAGTGAGCCCTACTGCTCGCCGCTCTCCTCGGAGAGGACCTCGTCTCCGCTGTCCTGGTTGGCGAAGCGCGCCGGCTTCCTGACGGGGTAGTAGACGTTCTTTCCCGCCTCGCGCTCCTCGCACTTGAGGTCCACCACGTAGCCCATGTGGTGGGAGAAGTCCGCGTCCGGAGCGACGCGCGGCGTGAAGATGAAGCCCGTGGGACCGGAGGCGAAGATGATGCCCACGTCGATGCCCCCCGTGAGGGGCTGGTCGGTGTGCTTGGCCGCGTACCCGACGCCGAGCAGGATGGACGAGCCATACGGGTTGTTGTTCGTCGACAGGGGCATGAACTGGGTGTGGGGCCAGATCTCCAGCGAGGCCGCGCCCTTGGACGTGCAGAACTTCCGGTGGCCGGGAGCCGCCCGGTTGTTGACGAAGACGCACGAGGCCTCGCCCAGGAAGTTCCAGTAGTGCCGCGTGTCTCCTCCCGCGACGTTGTTGAACCCGCGCAGGCTCTGCGTCACCCGCTCCGCGTTCGCCAGACACGCCGGCACCTGGATTTCCTCCAGGCCGTTCTCCGTCACCACCGGCATCGTCTTGCCCGGCTCGTAGTTGGGGTTGGGGACACACCAGGCATTCCACTTGAACCACACCTTGGTGCCGTGCAGTTGCTTGTCCGCGCACGCGCTGTTGGGGCAGGGGAGGATGGTGCCGTCCATGTGCTCGTTGTGGCGCACGTGGTGCTCGTCGGAGAGCACGGCGATGCCCGTGGCCAGGGGCATCTTGTCGCTTACGCACTTGGGGGGCGCGGCCTGGGGCGCGCACATGGCTGCGGGCTGCCTTCCCGGTGCCGGCGCGGAGCGGAGCGCGGTGGGTTCGGCGTCCAGCGCGTCGCCGGGTCCGCAGGAGGTCAGCGCGACACACGCGGCCGCGCACAGCAATCGCACGATTCGCATCGAGCCTCTCCTCGTCAGTTGCACGTGGTGCCGTTGGGAGTCGTATGGATGCAGCCCAGGGCGGGGTCGCATTCGTCCAGGGTGCATGCCTTGCCGTCCTCGCAAAAGACGCCGCTCTGCCCCACGCACTGTCCATTCCAGCAGACGTCCGACTGGGTGCAGGCGTTGCGGTCATTGCAGGCCGCGCCGTTGCTCACCGCCACGTGCTTGCACCCCGACTCGCAGGTGAACGAGTCGACGGTGCAGGGGTTGTTGTCATCGCAATGCTGGACGGTGCAGGGACACGGTCCCGTCGGAGGCACGCAGCCGCCCGGCGGGCATCCGCCATCGGGTCCGCCGCCGGGTGGGCCGCCGTCCCCCGAGCCGCCGTCTCCACCGCCACCGTCGCGCGTCCCACCGTCGCCGGAGCCGCCATCGGAGCCGCCGTCGCCCTTCGAGCCGCCGTCTCCACTGCCTCCGTCCCCGGCGCCACCATCGCCACCGCCACCGTCCCCGGCGCCGTCGTCCCCCGCACCTCCGTCTCCCGAGCCGCCGTCTCCACTGCCACCGTCTCCACCGCCACCGTCACCGGGGCCGCCGTCGGAGCCACCATCACCGGAGCCGCCGTCCCTGGGACCCCCATCCGCGCCGCCGTCCGCGCCTCCATCCCCTGGGCCTCCGTCGCGACCGGCGTCCGGGATGCCGCCATCCCCACAGCCGCCATCGCGCCCCCCGTCGGAGCTACAGCCCGCGTCGCGGCCCGCGTCCCCGGCATCCGTGCCGACGACTCCCCCGTCCGCCGCCGCCAGCGCCTCGCCGTCTTCCCATGTCGTTTGTTCATCCCGAGACGCGGGAACGTCGCCACAGGCGAGCAGCGCCGCCAGGGGCAGCGCGAAGCCGAGTAGCAGGTGCGACAAAGAGCCCCGACTGCTCATGGCAACCTCCTCGGTCGCGCAATGACTTGCATTGAGTCGTGAAGAGACGGGTAGCAGATTCATCACCCCGGGTCCAGGCCCGCTCTCGTGCGAATCCACCCCAGGCATGGCTGTCTTTGCGCGCATCCAGGCTCGAAATGAGCATTCTCGAGCGCCGATGGCCCTCCGGGTGCGCCAACTGTGCACGCCGGTGCACCGCGTCCGTGGACCTCCTCGCTTCATATCCTCGTGCCGCTGGCGCCCGGGCCCCCTAGAGTCCGTTCCGCGCGAGCCGGGAGGAGCCGTGAAGGGGATTTTCACACAAGGGGCCTGCATCCTGATGGACCGGCGGGTGGGGCTCGACGAGGCCCTCGCCGTCCTGGGGCCATTCGCTCCCGGCCACCGGCCCGCGACGGGCACGCCCTGGCTGTTCGAGTCCGGCGCGCTGGCCATTCCCCTCCCGGAAGACTCGGGCGGAGCCATCCTCGTCGACACCATCCCGAGCCCGTTTCCGGACGGCATGGGGGACACGGAGGACGCGCCGCTGTTCTCCGCGTGGGCCCTGGGCGCCTTCGGCCCCTTCGCCTGGCCCGGCGCCCTGGAGCGCGCGCTCCAACACGGCCCCGACAAGGCGCTCGTGAAGGCCACGCGGCGGCATCAAGGCTTCGTGCGCGTGCTCACCTCGTACAGCCAGGGCCATGAGCACAGCCCCTTGCTGCCCGAGCGCTATGACGCCCTGCTGGAGCTGCGCTGCCTCACCGACGTCGTCACGGCGCTGCTCGCGCTGCCCGGAGCGCTCGCGGTGTTCTTTCCCGGGGGAGAGAGCCTGCGCTCACCGCGAGAGGCGCGCCAGGCCGTGGAGGCCTTTCGCCAGGGCGGGCCGCTCCCGCTGCCCCTGTGGTGCAACACGCGCCGCGCCACGCTCGCGCCCACGCCGGACTGGGCCCTGGTGGACACCGTCGGCATGGAGCAGTTGGACCTGCCGGACTTCGAGGCCTGCATCCCCCGCGCGGGCCGCCCGCTGGGCGACGTGGAGGGCCTGCTGCTGGACATGGCGCTCTATTCGCTCCGGGAGCGGCGCTTCTTCGATACGGGCCACACGCTGACCGACCCCGGGGGACGCCGCTGGCGCGTGCGTGTGCTCGCCCAGGGCTTGCGCGCTCCGCCCCGGCCCGTGTTCCGCTGGTTCCTCGACGACGTGGCCGTCCCGAGCGTGCTCGAGGCCGCGCCCCCCATGCCCGCGCCCGACGAGGAGTTGGAGCCGCACTACGCGCTGTGGCTGAAGCGCCAGGAGTGAGGCCCCCCTCCTGGCGCTCCGGGGTCAATCTCGTGGGTGTCCTCCCACGGGGTTGGCGGGCAGATTGGGCACGTAGTTCTGGTTCAGGTTGACCTGGATGGCCGGGTTGAGCTGGCCGCCATTCACCCAGATGGGGACGGGCTGTCCGTCGGGCCCCTTGGGCCGCAATTCCGGGTGGTACTCGAGGATGGTCTCCACGGCCCGGTGGCGGACCTGGGTCACCATCGGCTCCGCCTGCTGCGAGAAGCCATTCATGCGGCGGATGGAGGTCTCCAGTTGCGTGAGGTACTCGCCGTGCGTCGGCCTATGGCCCTGCGGATAGACGCCGTTGGTGTCGGTGCCCAACCGCTTGCCTTGCACCACCCGGCCCATGTCCTGGGTCAGCACGGGGCTGCCTCCGCTGCGGCGGCCCATTGCCCGGTACTCCCAGAAGCCCACGCAGACGTCGTTGCCGTTGACGCGGAAGCCCTTCTCGAAGGTGCGGTGCTTGAGGAAGTGCGCGGAGACGTTGGAGCCGGGGTCCGTGGCGCTGTGGCCTGGATAGGCCGGGTCCACCAGGTTCTGCGAGGCCCGCCCGTACACGGGAAGGCACGGCGAATCCCCCCGGGGAACCCGTCCGCCGTGGTCCTTGCCGTACACGGCATCCTGGAGGAGGTGCTCGGACTGGAAGCCCGAACCCTTGAGCGACTTTATCTGTTGGGTGTACGGCTCCAGCTTGAAGCCATAGCCCTCCCGCAGCCGCAGCAGGCGGCCGTTGGGCATCTCGGTCGCGGAGGCCACGGGCTTGGGTGCGGAGATGGCCGCCGGCCGCTGGCGCGTCGTGGCGGGCTTGGGCGCGGCTGGACGGACGGGTCCATCCGCCATGGCCAGCATCACCGTGCCGCCCGTGTCCGGGTAGCCCCGGCCGCTGTTCTGGACGTAGCCGGCCGAGATGACGAGGCCGGACTCGCAGCCCTGCGTGGGCCTCAGCGTGGTGGCGGGCTCGCCGCTCTCGTTCTCGCCATCCCAGAAGTCGCCGCTCTGGGTCGAGACGATGCGGCCCGTCTGATACCACTCGCCGGAGCGGATGATGCCGTCGCCGCCGAGCCACTGGTTGTAGACCTCGCACGCCAGTTGCTCGCAGGCGGAGCCCGTCGCGCCCGCGCACCCGCCCTGGATGCAGACGTCCCCACCGGTGCAGGAGTTGCCGTCGTCGCACGCCGTCCCGTCCGGCAGGAGCTGGTAATCACAGCCAGACTCCGTGCACGCCCCACCGGTGTAGCAGGGGCCTGGAGGCTGGCAGGCGCCCTCCTCCGCGGGCTCGTGCGAGCAGGCCCCGGTGGAGGGATTGCACGAATCGGAGGTGCACGCGTTCTGGTCATCGCAAGGGATGGCCGCGCTGGTGCATCCGTTCTTCGGGTTGCAGTAGTCCGTGGTGCAGGCGTTGCCGTCGTCGCAGGCCGAGGGCGGCAGCGGATCGTGCTGACAGCCCTTGCCGTAGTCGCACCAGTCCTTGGTGCACGCGTTGTCGTCGCTGCAATTGGTGGCGCCATTGCACGGCTGGCCGCCATCCGTGCCTGGACCGGTGCCGCCGTCGCTTCCAGGTCCGGTGCCACCGCCGTCGCCGGGATGGGTGCCTCCGTCGCCACCGGGCCCCGTACCGCCACCGTCCGAGCCCGGTCCGCCACCACCATCCGAGCCCGCGCCGCCGCCATCCGAGCCCGCGCCGCCGTCACCGCCCGCGCCACCGTCGCCACCCGCGCCGCCATCCCGAGGGCCACCATCCGCGCCCGGGCCCCCGCCGTCCTGGGCGGGGCCACCATCGAGGCTCCCACAGCCGCCGTCGCGTCCACCGTCGCCGGCACAGCCCGCGTCTGGCGCTCCCGCGTCGCGACCCGCGTCCAACGCCGGGCCGCCATCGCTCGCTGTCACCGCGGCCCAGGAGTCGCTGCCCTCCAACAGCTCGCGCTCTTCCTCCAGGGTGACGCCGCAGCCGCCGCTCGCGAGCGCGGCCACCCACAACCCCAGCAGGAGCCGCCACGAGGCCCCTCCCGTCAGGAGCCTCCGGGCCTCACGAGACCTTCGCACCATGGACAGCTCCTCGCTCGCAATGGATTGCAGCAGCGCAGCGACGCTGGAGCTATCAAATCCTCACTCGTGATTCCAGGCGCGCTGTCCCATGTCTCGGCGTGAGTCATGTGTCGAATCACGCTCGAATCGAGAAGGAATGGGCGGGGGCCGGGCCCGTCGTGCGCCAATTGCGCACCGGCGTGCACAACCGCGAGACAGGTGCCGGCGGACGCTCACTTGCAGTCGCAGATGTAGGTGCCTGGTGAGCTCTCGGGGGAGGGGTTGGGGCGGATGGTGCAGGGCTCCTCACACACCTGCACGAGGCTGTACCTCAACAGAAGCGAAGCCTCGCAGTCGCTGTCAGGCAGTCCCTCGAACCGGCTCTCTGAAGTGAGCCCGCAGCTCGCCATGTCCGAATAGCGTGTCTTGTAGCGGACCTCGACGGGACCCACGTCACTCAACAGCTCCAGGGACATCCATCGCCGCAGCTCCGGACAGTCGTGGATGCCCACGGACTCCTTTTCGAAAGGGCGGTCCTTCGGAACCCTCTCGATGAAGAAGCCAATCGGCACTTCTCCTTCGCCTACCAGGGGATAGAAGAGGGTGTACTGGTCGGGCTCGTGCGTGAGCGGCACCTGCCCGAAATCGCCCGTGCTCCGCTTGGGCGTGCAGGTGTCGGACTCCCTCACCAGCTCGAGCTGATAGATGCCGTCCTTGCTCCCTTCGTTCTCGTCTTCACCGCCTCCGCATGCCGTGAGGGCCAGGGCCGCGAACATCACCAGGACAGTCGTGCGACAGTTCATCAGGGCACCAGGAAATGAGGGTGGTGGCGCACCGACGTGGACACGCTCCGAATATTCATCACGCTTTTCTTTGCCCAAGCAGCTTTGTCAATCTGTCACACGTTTCTGGGCGTGCATCCCATGGAGTGACAATTTGTCGCGTGAGAGGGTTCAGCGCGTGACGTGGTCGCCAAGGCCGCGAAGGTGCTCGCGCGGCGCTTCAATCAGTGGCCCTGAGAGGATGGGTCGCTGGAGGGCGTTCGGGATGCAGGCCTCCCGGCTGGATGAAGCAGGGGCCCCGGAGCGCCTGACCGTGCCCGAGGCCCCCCTCTTGTTCATGACGCAGGGGTCAGCCCGCTGGCCGTGCTACGGGAGGCGAACGAAGCGCAGGCCGTACCAGGAGCCGCCGATGCGGGTGCGACCGTAGAAGCTCCCGGCCTTCATCGAGTACTTGTAGTTGACCTGGGTGGGCGGGGTGCCCGGAGGCCCGGCGACGCCGCCATTCTTGATGTACCGGATGCCCGCATTCGCGTCGAACCACCAGGTGTTCTCGTGGCTGTAGCACTGGGTTTTCTCACCCTGGCCGGAGACCCACCTGAGCTTGTGCGCTTCGTTGATGTCACTCACCATCTTGGTGTGCGCCGCGTACCGCGTGTTGTAGGTCGAGTCGATGGCATCCATGACGTGCCGCTCGATGGTCTTCCAGATGTTGGTGTAGACATTTCCGATGAGCGTGTTGATGGCCCCGCTGATCCAACCCGCGACATCCTGAGTGGTGATGGGGCCACCAGGGCCGGGAGGATTGAGATTCACGGCGATGTTCGCCGCCTTCACCACCCAGTTGCCAATCTTGTAGTCAGCCAGACTGCTGAGCTTCGGCTTGACGAGGGTGTTGAAGTATTGGGGATAGGGAACGATGTAGCTGGTCTCGAGCTTCATGTTGTCCATTCCCACGACGAGCTCGTCGCCGTAGGACGGTCCCCAGTATCCGATGCCCAAGAAGCGCTTCTTGCGCTGCAGCTTGGCCTTGATGTCGATCTTGTGGAACCCGATTTCAATGCCGAGAATCTTGAACTGGAAGCCGGGTGACTGGGCCTTGAAGACGAAGCGCCTGTTGTCGGGCATGCCGACCGACTCGGAGCGACTGAAGTTCGAGCCGACCGTGTAGACGGGCATGTTGAACGCAGGCGGCGTCTGGTTGCAGCTGGCCGGTGGCGTGCTGGCGCCGTCGCAGATCCACTCCTGGAGGCCGGTGCCGGAGTACGTCTGAGTACAGCCCGCGGTGTTCCACAGGTTGGGGGGCTTGGCGGTGACGGGCACCGCGGTGACCGAGCTCGTCCCCGGGAAGAACTTCCGACAGTACGTGAGCGGCGCGATGCTGGCGCCCGAGCTGCAATCGGAGTCCTTGAGCCAGGCTCCGCCCGCGGCCTTGTGCGCGTTGACCTTGCCGGACCAATACGAGATTCGACCCAGCTCCGTGCCCTTGTCGCCCAGCGCCCGGACCCGCGAGTCATCCTCTGCCTGGGGTGCGCCCCGTTGCCGACCGAGGAAGTCCGCGACCTGTGCAGCCCCACTCGCCGCGGAGGGCTCTCCGGCGAAGTCCGCCATGGTCAGCGCGGTGCCGCCGCCGCCGCCGCCGCCGCCCTCGGCATCGACGCCGAGCAACTTCACCGACGGCGTGCCGAAGTTTCCAACCGTGCGGATGACCCCCGGCAGGACTTGATACGAGCCGTTGGGGAGGGCGACCTCTCCTGGAATCGACAGGAAGTTGGGGTCGGTGTTCATCGCATAGGCATGGGTGTTGAACCAGGCGCGATAGGCGGGAATGGACGCCGCGTCGACCTGGAACACGCCCAGGTTGGTGAGCTGGTAGAGCTGGCCTTCGATCATCACCTGGAGGTCCTTGTCGACGATGCGACGCAGGGTGTCGTCCTCGGCGAGGAAGGCCTTGAGGTCATCGACGAACTCGGCGTAGTCGACGTCGACGATGGCATTCCCCGGCTGCTCTCCCGGGCGGGCGTTGTCCAGATACGTCTTCGCGCTCACGAACCCGGCCGGCGGCATCTGGTCCTGACCGGGCGCCGCGGTGATGGTGTAGACGACCGTTCCCTGGCAGTCGCCCGTCGAGAAGCAGCCGAGCCGTACCTCGAACGTGCCCGTGCGGTCCGCGGTGTACGTGATGCGACTGCCGTGGTCGCTGCAGGCGTCGTCACTGCCGAAGATGTCGACATTGCCGTCGGCGTCGATGAGCTTCAGGTACGTGTCACCCACCAGGCCCGAGCCCGTGAGGCCGCAGGTGCCAACGTCGAGCACCTGCCCCTGCGTCAGGTTGAGGACCAGGGTGGAATAGTTGGCACTGGCGTTGTTCGTGTTCGAGCCCGTGAAGGTCCGTGCGCCGATGAGCGCCCCGTTCGCGTCGGGTGACAGGACCGAGTAGCTGACGCTGCCGCTGCAGGCGCCGGCTGAATAGCAGCCCATCCGGACTTCGTAGACCCCGTCGCTGGGGGCCGTGTAGGAGATGCGGCTGCCAGTGCCGCCGCAGGCGTCATCGCTGGACGCGACCTCGGAGCCCCCGACGAGCGACAGGCGAAGGAGGGTGTCTCCCGTGAAGGAGGCGCCGTCCAGGTCGCAGGTGCCGACCTCGAACAGTTGTCCGGCGTACAGCCTCACCAGGAAGCTCGGGGCGTTGGTGGTGGTGCTTGCCGTGGCGGAGGCGCTGAAGGGGGTGAGGCCGCTGCTGCCGGTGCTGGTGGCGCTCCCGCCGGTGACTGAATCCATCGCGGCGTAGAAGGCGATGAAGTTGCTGGCCGTCCCGAAGTTCAAGACGCCATTCGGGAAGTTGCTGTCCACGAGCACCGTGGGTGCCGTCCATGGGCGCGGCGGATAGACGCCATCCAGGTCGATGGAGCCGCTGGCGGCTTGGAGCCGGGAGGAAGGTTCTTCTGGAGCAACAGCCTCTTCGCCGCCACAGGCCAGCAGCCCGAGCGTACAGACTGCAATCAATAACGTTCTCACACGAGTTGTCTCTGGGTTCCGCATGGAGTCTCCGCTGGAAGCCGGCGCGAGCCACGGTATGTCCGTAACTGATGCAACTGTGGAACCGCCGGGAGACCGCCCATACCCTATTTCAGGAGACACGCCAGGACGGCTCGGAGATGTCACGGCGGGCATGCCAGGTGTGGTGCCTGTTTTGACATTCCGAATCGCCCGGGATACCGCGCGCGACCCCGCGGAGGCCCAGGGAGGGATGCCGGCTCCCGCGGGGTCGGCCCTGGACAGGGCTCAGTCGATGCGGTTCGCCAGGACTGCTCCCCAGGGACTGCCTGGGAGCGGCGTCACGACGTGGCGACCGTGCCGACGTCCTCGACCAGGGGAACCGTGAAGCGGAACGTCGCGCCGTGTCCCCAGTCGCTCTCCGCCCAGATGCGGCCGCCGTGTGCTTCGATGATTCCGCTCGAGATGGCGAGCCCCAGGCCCATCCCCTCGTACCGCGCCTCGTCGCTGCGCCAGTACCGGTCGAACAGGTGCTTGAGGTCCTCGGCCCGAATCCCTGGACCCGTGTCCGCGACCGCGAACATGCACTCGTGCTCGCGCGCCTCGGCCGTGACGGTGATGCTCCCGCCCTCCGCTGTGACCTTGGTGGCGTTGCCGACCAGATTGGCCAGGACCTGGAGGATGCGGTCCTTGTCGCAAAGAATGAGCAGGGGGCGAGGCGCGACCTCGGCGGTCAGGGTCAGTCGTTGTTCCTGCGCGATGCGCTCGAAGCTCGCCAGCGTCTCGTTGACCAGCGTGCCCGCGTCATTCGGCTGATGCTTGATGGAGAGGTGCCCGCGCTCGATGTTCGCGAAGTCGAGCAGGTCGCTGATGAGCCGCATCATGCGCTCGGCCGCGCGTTGGATTCGCTCGACCCCCTGGGGAACGGGAAGCTCGGTTCGCCGCTTCGCGGCGGCACCCTGCTGTGCGAGCGCCCCGGTGGTCATGATGATGGTCGACAGGGGAGTCTTCAGGTCGTGAGACACCACCCTGAGGATCTGCTCACGCTCTCTCACCGCGACCTGCGCCTGTTGGTACAGGCGGGCGTTCTCCCTGGCGAGCGCCTCGTATCTGTCACTCGAATTCTCGGCGACAAGGCGGCCCCGGTCAGCCACGGCGCCTCGTGCCTCCGCCTCGGCACGCTCCTCCTCGGCGTCCTCGCGCCGTGTGATGTCTTTGCGCCACGCGCGGTCACGTTCGAGCGCGATCGCGAGCTGATTGGCGATGGCATTGACGAAGACCAGGTCCTTCTTGTCGAGGGAGAGGGCTCCTTCGAGTTGAAGGGCTCCGAAGAGCGAGTGCTGGGCCACCACGAGCGGGATGACGATGAACCGCTTCTCATGGTCCCCTCCCAACTGCGCCTGCCAGGGCAACAGGGTCTTTCCCGGTTGCTCACTGAGGCCGAGCGACTCGGTCGACTTCGCCCCGACGAGGTAGGCGTAGGAGGCCTCCGCGTGTTCCTTGACCGCTCGCAGCCGTTCGGAGTCACGAAGCTCGGACGGCCAGATGATCATCCTCGAGTGGCCGTTCTCCGTCTCGATGAGGACCGCGCTGTGCAAGGGCAGCGACTTCGCGACGATGCCAAGCGCCGGGTCGAAGGACTCCGCGACGCTCTCGAAGCTCGCGAAGAGCTTGCTGATTTCATACAGGTGCTCGAGCCGCCGGTAGGCCTGCTCCAGGCTCGCGAGCGAAGGGTCTAAGGGGGGTGGGTCCCGCGTGCGCTGCCCGTCCGTCGCTGCTCGCGAATCAGGGGACGGGCCCTTCTTTCGCCGACCAGAGCTCATCAGCGCCTCGTGTCTTCGTGGGCTGCCCAGGAAGGCGTCTGGAGCTCGCTCACGGACGAACCGATTCGCAGCCCTCCCCGGGCGACTGTCATGAAGTGGGTGCGGCGATCATGCTCACTGCCGCGCGTCTTCACGACCGTCAGCGTAGGCGCCAGCCGGCCCGCTGCCTCCTCGTAGCGCAGCATGAGCAGGTTGTCGGCGATGGGGGAGAGCCCCTGGTCGGTGACTCGCTCCATGGAGAAGAGCGAGGACGACTCGAGCGTGAGGACGCTGGTGATGCCGAGGGTCTTGAAGCGGACCACCAGCTTGTAGAGGACGTGACGGAACTCGTCGATGGGTGTGTGGGCCGTCAGCAACTGCGTCGCGGCGTCGAGCACGACGCGTGAGGCCTTCAGCGCCTTGATGCGGTCCGACAGCACGGTCAGGAACTGGCCCGCGCGCAGGTGCTCCCGGGAGACGTAGAGCACCTGGATGAGGCCCGCGTCGAGCTGCGCGCGCAGCGGCAATCCCAGGGCCTCGGCGCTGGCGAGCAGTTGCTCGGGCCCTTCCTCCATCGACACATGGAGGCCCGGCTCCCCGACCCTGGCGCCCTCCAGGAGGAACTGGATTCCGAAGGTGCTCTTGCCCACGCCCGCGCTGCCGGAGACGAGGGTGGCGCTTCGTCTGAGCAGCCCACCGCCCATCAGCCCGTCGAGTCCGGGAGTGCCGGAGCCCAATCGGGAGGAGATCTCCAGCGCGGGGGGAGGGGCCTCCACGCGGAGCTCTTCCCCGTAACGAGGGAAGATGGAGACCCCCCCGGCGCCAATGGCCATGGCGTGTCGGCCCTTGAGGTGAGCGGTGTTGCGGAGCTTGTACACCTCGACGTAGCGCTCGCGCTCCAGGCCCTCCTCCGTGGAGCTGAGGATGATGACGCCGTCCACCACGGTCTCCTCGACGCCCCTCCGGCTGACCTGATGGGAGCCGTAGGGGATGTCGGTGGGGAAGAGGCCGACGGCCTGGGCGTTCTGGACGATGCTGCAGAGGTGGAAGATCTTCTCGCGGCTGAGCTGCGGGTCCGTCACCTTGTCCAGGAACACGGAGACGGAGTCGATGACCACGCGCCGGGCCTTCATGGCCTTGATGCGCTCGCGAATCATCAGGAGGTGGGCCTCCACCATGATGTCGGGCTGGGGGATGAAGATGATCTCCACCATGCCGCGCTCAATCTCCCGGTCGAGCTCCCAGCCGAGGCCCTTCGCGGCGGCGCGCAGGCGCTCCTCGCTCTCCTCGAAGGAGAAGAGGATGCCCTTCTCGCCCGCGAGCGCGCCCCGGTAGATGAACTCGAGGGAGAGGACGGTCTTTCCGGTGCCCGCGACGCCGCTGAGCAGGAGGCTCGACCCCCAGGGGATGCCGGGCCCGAGAATCTCGTCGAGCTTGGGGATGTGCGTCTTGCAACGCTCCTGTGACTCCTCCGGAATCGACTCGCGTTTGATGGCCTCGCGGGGAGCGAACAGCTCCAGGCCGCTGGAGGTGATGAGGAAGGGATGCTCGTCCCGGCTGTGGTCCGTCCCCCGCATCTTGACGATTCGGAAGAAGCGCTGCTGCTCGCCCTGGGACACGCGCTGGGAGAGGACGAGGAGGCCGTCGACGATGGAGAAGAGGGGATTGTTCTCGTAGTCGGCGGGCCCGTACTCGCCGAGGAGCAGCGCGGTGGTCTCCCACGCCATCAGGTTCACGGCGATTTCATAGCCGAACGTCCGGAGCTCCTCCCTCGAAGTCGCCAGGTCGTCAAAGGCCTTGAAGCTGTCGATGACGACGATGTCTGGCTTGACCTGCTTGAGGTTGTCCATGATGAGCGTGAGGGCCGCATCGAAGCTCTTCAGCCGCAGCATGGCGCCGAGGTCCACGAACTGGACGCCCTCCTCGAACTTCTTCGGGTCGAAGAACGAGAACTGCTGGAGGTGTCGCAGCGTCTTCGCGGTCGGCTCGGAGAGGGTGTTGAAGGCGAGGACGCGGTGGGAGGCCGAGGCGTTGTGGAAGCAGAGCTGCTGGGTGAGGGTCGTCTTGCCCGAGCCGGGCGGGCCGCACACGGCGGTGACGGAGCCCTTGGGCAGGCCGCCCTTGAAGAGTTCATCGAGGTTGGGGACGCCCGTCTGGAGGCGCGGGATTTCGAATCGCTTCGTCATGAAGTTGTGTCCTCGCCCGCGGCGACGCGTGGACGAACCGCCTCCGGAAGTGCGACTTTGGAGAGCTCCGCATGCAGCTCCGGCGTCAAGATTTCAGCGGTCAGGTTGCCGAGCACGGTGAGGAACTCCACGAGCACGAATCGGCTGCCCTCCCTCAACCCGGAGTCGTCCCCGGCGCGGATCCGCTCCCGAAGCGCTCCGAAATGCAGCCCCGTCGGCCGTTCGACCTTGAGGGAGGAGAAGAGCGGGAACTGCTCGGAGGCATTGTGCAGAACGCGTCCAGCGATGGCGGTCAGGGTCACTTCTCCCAGCGTGGTCAACGTCTGTTTCCAGAGCACCGTGAGTGCCGCTTCGAAGAGCTGGAGAAAAGCCTCTGTCGACAGATTCCCACCGGCTCGGTCGAGCCAGGCGTCGACACAGGCCGCGTGCTGACCTTCATCAAGCAAGGCTTCCCCCAGCCGCCCGAGCGACCCGCGCCTCTGCTGGACGGGCGTCGCCCCCGCCCTGAAGGCGGCACGTTCTCTGCGTGGTGGAGGGGGGGCCTGAAATGTTCTGAATGCCCATCGCGTGATTTCCCGCTCTCGTCATTTTAGACGTCCCGCCGGGGTAGACCGGGGCCGTACGGGCTGCGGCTCAGGTGGGCGAACGAATGCGTCAGCCCGCGTGAGTCGCGGGCCTGGGACTCCGAGGCAATATAGGGTCGATTATTTATCGATGAGCGGTTGACAGGCGGAATGTGCGCCTATTCGTATGCCAGTCAATACGACAAGGTGGGTCGCAAGGGCTCCACCGCCCGACCTCCAGGAATGTTCCGCTGCCGAGCGCCGCGCCGTGCTCGAGCGGAGCCGAGGAGGTCCGCTGACGGGGCCGGCCGAGCGGCCGCTTCGGGAGCAGCCTGCCCCTGCCGCGCTCCCCTCGGGTGCGTAGCAGGGCTCGGACCTCCTGGCTGTATTCCTCTCAAGGCTGAGACGTGGGATTTGCGTCTGTGATTGCTGGATACAGGCGCGATGACCCGGGGCGACCTCTGATAACATGAAGAACACATGGTATCGAAGCTCGTGACGCCTCTTCCCGAACCGGCTGAGCCGGACCTGTCCATCGCCTTCGAGCGCAACCTCCTCGACGAGCAGATTCGCGTGGCGAGGCGCCTGGGGGCGCTGCGTTTCGTGGGAGTGCTCGCCTGGCTCTGCCTGAGCGTGAGCCTTTCGTGGCCCGCGTCCCCGGTGGCGCTGGGCGGATACCTGGTGCTCGCGGGGGTGCTCTGGGCGGTGGCGGCGGGCTTCGTCCGCTCGTGCCGGTATGCGGGCATGGCCGTGGCGCTGGTGGACGCGCCCATGGTCTTCCTCCAGCAATACGTCACCCTCCAGGGCGGAGTGCCCACGGACCTCGTGGGTCCCCTGGCCTGCGGGGTGTACTGCGCGCTCCTCGCGCTGTCGGTGTTGTCGCTGGACGTGGGCATCGTGGCGCTGTGCGCGGTGATGAGCATGGGCTTCACCGTCGCCCTGACGCAGATGGGCCCGCCAGGCGTGTGGAGCCTCGCTCCAACGCTCGTCGCCATCCTGGGTGTCACGGCGCTGGCGCTCGGTTACGCCACGCACCGCATCCAGCGTCTCTTGCACGGCATCTCCCGCGAGCAGTCCCGGTTGGAGCGGCTGGGGCGCTACTTCTCCCCGGAGGTGGCCCGCCATATCGCCGAGCGGGGCACGGGACTGGCGAATGGCCAGCATCGCGAGGTGACGCTGCTGTTCTCGGACATCCGTGACTTCACCTCCATGTCCGAGCAGATGGACAGCCCCCGGGTGGTGGCGTTGCTCAACGAGTACCTGACGCGCATGGTGGAGGTGGTGTTCCGCCATGGCGGGACGCTCGACAAGTTCATCGGCGACGGCATCCTCGCGTACTTCGGCGCGCCGTTGGACCACCCGGACCATGCGCGCGCGGCGGTGGCGTGCGGGCTGGAGATGCTCGATGCGCTGACGGCGCTCAACACGGAGCGCGTGGCGCGGGGCGAGGAGGCGTTGCGCATTGGCATCGGCATCCACACCGGGCGCGTCGTCGTGGGGGACGTGGGCAGCACGCAGCGGCGCGAGTACACGGTGATTGGCGACGCGGTGAACCTGGCCAGCCGCATCGAAGGGCTCACCAAGCAGGTGGGAACGCCGCTGCTCGTGTCCGCGGCCACGCGCGCCAACGCAGGAGAGACCTTCACCTGGTCCCCAGCGGCCCCGGTTGCGGTGAAGGGCAAGAGCGAGCCGGTGGCCACCTTCGTGCCCGGCGCGGGCATCGCGCTGCCGGTGGCGCCTCCGGTTGGGCGGGTCGTCATCCCGCACGGGTGAGGGGGACGTCGGCTCCGCCTCTCTCCAGTTCGTCCCCGGCCCCACTCCTGGCGGGGCCGCTGCTCGCGCGACTTCTCGGGAGCGTGGGCGATTGGGAGAGGCCCCGCGCACTCAGTTCGTCCCAGTCGGTGGATCGGACTCCTTCGCTCATGCGTTGGTTCGCTGTCCCTCGACCCAAGGACTTCCGTGCTCGCTCATGTGTTGCTGATGACCCTCCTCTCCGCGACACCTCCGGAGAAGGAGCCCCCATCGGCCTGTGCGGGGCCGGTGAGCGAGGAGGAACTCGAAGAAGAGAGCCTCCTGACCCACCCCTACTGGAAGGAGTGGCTCACGGAGGTCAGGGTCAAGTCCGTCGAGGGTTCAGGCTCCCGTGAGGAGCTCGAGCTGTCCTTCACCGCCGTTCATCCTCGGTCCGACGCGCCCCCTCGTTTCCGCGCGCCGTTGGCGCTGCCGCCGCCGTTGACGGGAGCGCTGACGGTGACGTTCGCCCCCTCCGCGCGGAAGCGGGAAGGCGATACCTGCATCCAGATGTCGCTCACGACGGACCCCGACCGACAGGTGTTGCGAGAACTGACGATGGAGAACGCGCCGTTGCGGTTCCGGGCCTCCGTGAAGAACGCGGGCCTCCCCCTCCTGGACGTCACCTGGGAGGGCCAGGAGCTTACCTACAGGGAGGAAGCGGCCCACGGGCAGAGGGCTCTCTTCATTCCCTCTCCACCCACGGCTCAGTCAGGGCTCAGGGACCGCCTCCAAGTCCTGCTCGGAGATGCCCGTGCCTTCACCCAGGTCTTCGAGTCGCAGGACGAGCACGGGATGGCGCTCCTGTCGCTCACGGAGTTCGGCCTCACCTGGGAGAAGCTCCTGCGGTCTTCTCCTCCCGCGCGGGTCTCACGAGATTGGCGCCAACTGGTGCTGGAACTGATTCACAAGGACCTGGCCGGCCCGCTGGACCCAAGAGATACAAGGCGCGCGGAGAGAGTCAGGATGCTCGAATCGCTGCTCCCCCTCCAGGTCGACGCATCCGCCGAGCCGCTCTGGGGACCGCTTCTTCGCGCCTGGGCTGCTCGCCTGCGGCCTCCCTCCCGTCCTCGGGCCTCCATCGGCCAGGCCGCGCTGAGCCTCGTGCCCGCGGCCGGCGGGAACGGGACGAATGGCTCCATCGATGAGGTCTGGGTCGACGGCCGGCGCATCCTGTGCCCTGGTTGCTCCGAGCCGACCTTGAAGGGCGTCACCACCGCCATGCTCGACGTCCCCCCGGAGCGTGCCGTTCGGCTGTGGGTGCGCTGGAAGAACATGGATGGTTTCCAGGAGAGCGAGGAGTGGATGCCCCTGCTTCCCGGCACGCGCTACCGACTGCGCTACGCCTGGCTCTTCCGCTCCGCCAGCGATCAGAAAGGTCGCATCGACATCGAGCCCGAGTCTGGAGCTCGCGGAGAGCAGCCCGCGTGCGTCACCATCGAGGCGTCGGCACAAGTGGCTCCTGGACTGGGTTGGGCGGAGCTTCGAAATGCCTATGAGTCCGAGGTGGGGCCACCGTCGGGCGCGCGTCTGGTCGCCTTCGGCGCGTCGCTGCCTGCCACATCGAAGAAACACCGCCTGGCCATCTTCCCGGTGCGCGGCGCGACGGAGCTGACGCGAGACCTGTGGACGATGCTGCCCGTTCACTACGTTCATGCGGGGAGCTATCGGCTCGTACTGGAGAAGGACGGCACCGTGCGGCTCCGCTTCTCTCCCGAGGCCGTAGACTGCGCAGCTGGGCCCTGAGCATGTTGACGCACGGCCCGGAGGTCGTTCGACTCCGGACCGCATGCGCTCTCCTGGGACTGCTTCCGTGCGTCGCGCGGCCTCGCCGGAAGGGGAGCCCCCTACAGACAGTCCGCGAGGCACGCCGTCGTACACGCCGGGTCGTTGGTGCCGCACCGCTGGCGACAGAATCGATTGCAGAGGCAGGCCTGATTGTCCTCACAAGCCTGGGCGCTCACGTTGGAGTCGGCCTCCGCTGGCTGTTCGCTCACAGGGACTTGCGACTCCTCGGGCAGCGGTGCTCCACATCCAACCATCAGACCGAGCGCCGTCACTGCGGCCAACCACATGCCTGCTCTCTTCATTCTGTCGTTCCTGGTGGAGCGCGCGTGAGTGCGCGACCACGATTGTAAGGCCAGACAGCTCGCGAGGGCCAGGGTTGCGGTGTCGGCAATCACTGGAGGTCTGATGCGTTCTTGTGCGGTGGCTGACGCTCGTGGGCTGACGCACCGTCCTATTCGCATGGCTGGCTTTGACAAATCGGCCTTGCTCATGGGGCCGATTTCGCCGTCTATGCGGGCGTCGTCCTGCGTGACCTGGGGGCGCCGTCGGGCCTGTCCGGCTTCGGTGTGTCCGCGCTCGCGTTCGAGGGCGGCGGCAAGGGCTGGAAGCTCAAGGAGGTCAGCGGCCCCGAGGGCCTGGACCTAGTGGACGGCGTGGTGCACGACGGCGTCCTCTTCGGGCTCTGTTCACAGAACGGCCTGGGGCGCCTGGTGCCCGAGGGCAAGGGCCTGAGCCTCGAACTCGTTAGGGAAGGGCAGTCCGGCCTGCGCGGCCTCTTCTCCCACGGGGGCACGCTCTTCGCTTTCGGCCGCGATGGTGTGTGGATGCTCCAGGACGGAGCCCTGGTGCGGCGTCATGCCTCGCGCGCTCAAGTGCGGAGCATGTGTGCGGCACCCGAGCAGGGCGTCTACCTGCACACGGACGCGCACGCCTGGTACCTGCCTCGGAAGGGCAGGGCCCGGAAGCTCCCGCTCCCCAAGGGCGGCATCCACTCG
Organism: Myxococcus sp. AM011; assembly: GCF_013372595.1. NCBI lineage: Bacteria > Pseudomonadati > Myxococcota > Myxococcia > Myxococcales > Myxococcaceae > Myxococcus > Myxococcus sp. AM011. Next base: position 22,674 of record NZ_JABXEM010000036.1, on the reverse strand, counting down.
CTGGCCTTCTTCAAGAACCGGCTGTTTGTCAGTGTCGGAGAAAAGGTGCTCCGGATGGAGAAGCACCGCGGCGTCGCTCTGAAGCTGCCCGCCCCCGCTCCTGGCTTCGCCAACCTCGTCGTCGCTGGCGGTCGGCTGTGGACGGTGTTCCCCCACCATCTGGCGTCATCGAGCGACGGGAAGCGCTTCGAGCCCATCGCGTTTCGCTGAATCAGCAGGAAAAGACTCACAAGCGCCGGAGGTCTCCCGAAGCCCCGGGCATTTCCGGCCGCATGGATTGGGCCGGACTGCCGCGCCGTACGCTCGCGTTGTACATTTTTGCCTGCGCTCGTCGTGATGCCAGGCGTCGAGGGTTGCCAGGGATGTAGGCTGCCTGGGTTCACTCCGCGTGGACAGTCTTCCCCGGGAATTGTGTAGTCTTTGGGGGGATGAACACCCTGGCCCAATCAATCTTTGCCATGGAGCGGCGTCCCGAGGATGTACTGTGGGATGTCGTCGAGCGGCATCTGGAAGAGGCGTCGTTCCTGTGGGAGCAATGGGCTCGGCACCTCTTCACGGTGGACTTCACGTTGGCGGAACTGGAGGAGCGCCTGGAGTCGCGATTGCTGGCGCATCTCCAGGGGTTGGTGGTGGGAGGCGCGCCGGTGGCCGAGCGGCTTTTGTTGCCGTTGCTCGAACTCGAAGAGGACTCCGTGGAGGAGGAGCCTTTGCGTGTCAGCGCCGGGGCGCGAGTGCTTCTGGATGGTTGGAATGAGCCCGCGGCCCATGCGGTGTTCGACTCCTTCGCGCGTGCTGGCCCGGTCCTGAGAAGTGCTCTCCAGCGGGCCCTGGAGTTCAGCGAACGGCGGGATGTCGCCAGACGCCTGGGGCCGTACCTCGTGGAGGGTGGGCCAGAGCTCCAGTCCGCCGTGCTGGAGGTCCTGGCCTTTCGTGAAGAGGCGCCTCAAGTGTCGCTGGAGGCCTTCCTGCTTGGAGAGGACCCCCGCGTCGCGCTGTCTGCTTTACACCTGCTCGAGGCCCTTCCTCAGCTCCCAATCGGGGCTGACGTGTTGCGAAAGCTGTTCGCGCACCCGGCGCTTCGCGAGTCGGCCCTCGCGGTGGGACTCCTGCGGGGGCATCGAGAGGCCTGGACCCAGTGTTCACAGGCTGTCGCCGCGCGTGTGCCGTGTGAGCGCTCGTTGTACGTCTTGACCTCGCTTCTGGGCGGACGCGAGGACCTTCGATGGTTGGTCGAGCACCTCGAGACGCCTCGGCTGAGAGGGGAGGTGCTCTGGGCGCTGGGGTTCAGCGGACGCGTGGAGGCTGCCGATGCGTGTGTGGAGTTGCTCGGGGACAAGCTCCACGGGCGCGTTGCCGCGGAGGCATTCCGCGCCATCACCGGACTGGTGCTGGAGCAGCCATTCGTCCAGGAATCTCCCGATGATGGACCGGAGGACCTCCCTCTGGAGGAGGACCTCGACGCGGACCTCGCGCTCACTCCCGAGGCCAGCCTGCCGGTGCCGGAGCCCGAGGCCATCCGCGAGTGGTGGCGGACGCAGCGGAGTCGTTTCGACGTGAAGACTCGCTACCTGGAGGGCAGGCCCTGGAGCGGCGAAGTCCTCATGGCGGCGCTCGAGACGGTGCCCATGCGGCGTCGACACGTGCTCGCCAGGCAACTGGCGCTCGAGAGCCGTGGGGCCTTCCGGCTGAACACTCTCGCGAGTACGCGCCGACAACGACGACAACTCACACACCTCCAGGAACTGCTCGCGTCAGCAGGACGCGCTGCTGGCTCTTGGAGGCCCTGGAGGGGGCATGATGATTGATAACCTGCTGGCACCGTTCCAGGCGGAGCTGGCTCTCTCCACGGACAAACACGGCCACGAGCACGTCGTCGCCGTCGTCAAGGGCACGTTCGACGTCGGGCCCGATGGGACGTGTACGCCCGCTGCGGAGCAGCGGCCTCTCGTCAGGGCCGACCTCTTTCATGGGGAGCCAGGTCTCAGCAGCGAGCGATGGGAGTCGGACTTCGCGTTGCGAAAGCCCCGCACGGATGTCCTCGTGCTGGGCCACGCCTGGGCACCCGGTGGCAAGCCCACCGAGTCGCTGCTGGTGGGGCTGAAGCTCGGCTCCGTGCGCAAGGTCCTCCAGGTCTTCGGGGACAGGGTCTGGGAGCGCGGATGGGTGGGAGGACTGCGCCCGTCGAGCCCTCGGCCCTTCCTCAAGGTGCCATTGCTCTACGAACGAGCCTTCGGGGGCGCGGATCGCACCCACTCGGATGCTCGGCGGCATGTGTACGAGGAAGCCAACCTCGTGGGCGTCGGCCTTCATGCCCGTGGCCATGAGGGCATTCGTGACACGCCACTGCCCAACCTGGAGGACCCGCAGCAGCTCATCTCCCGTCCCACGGACCGGCCTCGGCCGATGGGGCTGGGCTTCATCGGACGCAACTGGTTGCCCAGGCGCACCTATGCGGGCACGTATGACCAGGACTGGCGTGACTCGCGCTACCCCTTCCTCCCGCTCGACTTCGACGACCTCTACTTTCAGGGCGCCCCGGAGGACCAGACCTGTGCACACCTCGAAGGCGGTGAGCAGGTGATCCTCACGGGGATGACTCCCGAGGGCCGCTGGCAGTTCACGCTCCCCGTCCGCTCCGTTCCCGTCACGTTGCACTACCACTCGGGCCCACGCACGTTCCCGGGACGGCTCGACACCCTCGTGCTCCTTCCCGACGAGAAGCGGTGCGCGCTGGTCTGGAGGGCCACCGCCCGACTGGAAGGCAAGCCCACCCATCTTCGAGAAGTCCAGGTGGGCACGACCCCTGGGCGTGAGCGCGCGGCGCGAACTGGCAAACGCTACATCCGTTGGGGACGGGGGGCGGCATGAGCGTGTTGGAGCGCGGGGCGCCGGGGGCGAAGCTGCTGGTCCAGGGCGTGGGCATGGTGTGTTCCGTCGGCATGGACGCTGCCTCGGCCAGCGCCGCGGTGCGGGCTCGCATCCGCCGCTTCCAGGAGCTCCCATTCCACGACACACAGCATCGCCCTATCATCGGCGCTCATGTTCCCGAAGCCACTCGCTCGGTCCAGGGCTTCCGTCGATGTGTGCCCCTGTTGGTTCGCGCGCTGGAGGAATGCAGAGCGCGTCACGAGAGCTGGGTGGGGGCCGCGAAGAAGCCCGTGCCCTTGCTGCTCGCGCTCGCCGGACCGGAGCGAGACGACCTTCCCGAAGATCTGGGCGCTCGGGTCCTGAAAGAGGTCCAGTCACAGTGCGCGGAGCCGTTCGGTCCGGGGTCACGCGCCTTTCGAATGGGAGCAGCCGGTATCTTCCACGCCCTGGAGACGGCGGCAGGAATGTTGGCGCGTCACGAGTGCGATGCCTGCCTCGTCGCCGCGGCGGACTCGCTGGTGACCCACAAGGCGCTTCACTGGCTCGAACTCCAGGACCGCCTGAAGACGGAGACGAACTCGGATGGCGTGATTCCCTCCGAGGCCGCCGCGGCGCTCTGGGTGACGCGAGCGAGGCCGCAGACGCCCTCGCTGCTGGACATCCTGGGCATGGGGCACTCAGAGGAGCCGTCGTTCGGGAAGCAGGACGCCGCGAATCTGGCGGAGGGGCTGGCCCTCGCGCTGCGCCGGGCCTTGGTTGATTCGAGACTCTCGCTGGGCGACGTGGACTTTCGCGTGGGAGATGTCGCGGGTGAGAGGACGGCTTTCATGGAGGCCTCCACCGCCTTTGCCCGGCTCCTTCGCGAGCCGAGACCGTCATTTCCGCTCTGGCTTCCCGCGGAAGTCCTGGGGGACGTAGGGGCCGCGCTTCCCGCGTGCATGTTGGTTCTCACGGCCGTGGGCATGGCGCACGGAGACGCACCGGGCTGCACGGCCCTCTTGTTCGCGTCGTCACGAGGTGCGGAGCGAGCCGCGTGTGTGGTGGCTGCGCCCGGAAGGAGCGGATGATGGGAAACAATACCTATGCGAATGGACGCTCCATCTCCTGCAAGACAGGGTCGGGGCAGGTGACGGCCGCGTTTCCGGATGTCTGTCTTTCGCCGCCGGGGCCGCCCGCGGGGCCCCTTCCCTTGCCATACCCGCTCTTCTCCTCCTCGTCGGACATGACGGGCGGGAGCAAGACGGTGCTCATTGGCGGCAAGGAGGCGATGCTCCGCGACAAGTCCTATTTCAAGAAATGCACGGGGGACGAGGCGGCCACGAAGTCCTTTGGACAGGGCGTCGTCACCCACCAGCTCTCAGGCAAGGTGTATTTCGCGTCGTGGTCCATGGACGTGCAGTTCGAGGGTGAGAACGTTGTTCGTCACCTGGACATGACGACCTCGAATCACGCGAGCACACCTGGCAACGAATCCGTTCCCACGCCCGAACTGGAGGCCATGGCGCCGCCAGACCCGGGGAAGTGCGCCGAGGTCCTGGCCCGCTATCCGGTGCAGTCCTATGGGGAGCAGAAGAAGAAGATGAAGGGGCCGCATGAGGGTTCTCAGTCCCACCATGTCGTCCAGAACGCCCACTTCCAGGAGGGGCGTGGTTCGGGCAGCCCCATGACGGTTGCCGGAGGGTGCCCGAACTACACGGAGAATGCCGGGCCCTGCATTCCGCTCGACGATGGGTCCGACATCACCACCGAGCATGGGTGGCTTTCTCGGATGCAGAAGGACCGCGCCCGCTTCTATCGGCGGCGCCACAAGGCCACGGGAAAGAATGTCACCTACCCGGAAGCCCGCGAGGACTGCCAGGACCAGCTCTGCTCACCGCCTCCCGGACCCGGACTGACGAAGGAAGAAGCCGAGTGCATCCTCATCGAGGTCGACAGGAAATTCATTGAGATCTGTGGAGGGACTGGCAACTTGGAGCTTCGACCTCCCGGCCTGCGAAAGAAGTGGAAGCCTTCAGCGGCACCCACGGGAGCGAACGAGGGAGCGACTTTCTAGTTGCTCCGGACTTGAATGGGATTCTGGAGGGATGGAATGAGCACCGCGCCGGACCATCATACGAGCTTCATCAGCATCGTCGGGACGAACCTCCGTGATCTGCAGATGCTGGCGAACCTGTCGCCACCCGTGGATGACCCCGAATCCATTGTCACGGTCATCGTATCGATGGTCCATGAGGGGAGCATCACGTGGACGAAGCTGCAGGAGGTCGATGTCTGGGCGACGGACCTGTCACGGTCTTCCTCGGGACGGCTGTATGCGGTCGACATGGAAGGGCAGCTTCACTTCACGGATTCGAAGGGGGGCTGGAAGAGCCGGGACCTCGGCTGTCCGGATGGACTGGTGTCGCTCTGGGTGGCGTCGGATGACCTGATGTTCGTCGCCGGGGACCACGGGGAGCGCGTACGGGTCTCCGGGAAGCAGGTGGACGTCGTCCGGGACGAACAGGAGCGTCGGCTGAACGCCGTTCATGGCTGCTCCGCGGATGAGGTCTACATGGTCGGTGAGAAGGGTGCGCTCTTCCGATATCAGGGACAGGCATGGTCGGAACTGGAGTCTCCGACCAACTACACCTTGCTCACGGTCCTCTGTCGTTCGCCCAGGGAGGTCTACATCGCAGGGGCGCGCGGCGTGTTGTTCAAGGGAGACGGCGATACCTGGGAGCAGCTCAATGCGCCCGTGGTGAACATCACCAGCCTCGCCTGGTATCAGGACGCCTTGTATGTCGCAGCGGGCAAGGACGGCGTCTTCTGCCTGGGCCCCCGGGGCCTCGAAAAGATCAAGGACGTCACGCTCTATCGCTTGAGTGCGATTGGGGACCATCTCTTCGGCCTCGGCGGGCGGCTCGTCGCCCGGTTCGATGGCAAGGGATGGTGGGGTGGGCAGGTGACCAGCCTCTGAAGAGGACTGGAGGGCCTCCTCGCCGAGGCCCTCCGGGTGCTGCTTCCGCGTAGCTACTGGGTGCGCTGGCGCCGCTCAGGGGAGCGCAAGTGGCATCTGTCTGGATTTTTGGGGTTGTTGCCGCGCGTCAGAAGCACTCTTCATACCAGTCTTGGATCTGGTAGGGGGTTCTGATGCCAGTACGCGTAGGTGTTCTGTCGCAAACGCACTGCTCGTAGCCGACCACCGTGGTGTAGGTGGCGTCGCTGTAATAAGTGATAGAATAATCGGCCGTACAGCGAAGCAATGTGTCTTCGCGCGATGTCAAATCGGACGGCGTCCCTGGGTCGGCTTCGCCAGCTCCGCAGCCGAACTGAAATCCGAGAACGGTAAGACCCAGCATCAACAATGAACGCATTGCTCCTCCAGAGGGATGAGGCGCTCCATGTGGCTGTTGCATGAGCAGCATGCCACAACTCCTTGCGCGGTTGCAGGTGGGCGAACTCGATCCAGGGTATGTGAAAGACTTTGGTTTGCCTGGAGCCGGAGCCGCTGCCGGGGCCGTCAGGAGCCCTACGACGTCTGCATGAAGAGGGTGGCGTAGCTGCCGTTGCAATCCACCGCAAACAGTTGCTCATTGCCAGTCGACAGGATTCCGCAGGCCTTGCTCGGGTTTCCCAGTCGCTTCCGCCCCGAGAAGATGTTTTTCTCGGTCACCCCCTTGGCGAAGCCCCCGAAGAGCGTCTTCCATCCTCTCTCGGGAACGAATGGTTCCAGCTCGACGCCGTGGAGCGGTTGAACTCCACGGGTCGCATGGACAAACACGAAGACGGTTGTCCATGGCACTCCCTTCGACACCTTGAGATGGCTTGGATTCAGAGCGCGTCGAGCGCCGAACGCAGCGCGGCTGGCAGCGTGTCCGGGTCTCCCCGGCGCAAGGCGGACAGCCCCGCCTGGAAGTCCGTGCGCGCGCCGTCGACATCGCCGAGCCGTGCGCGCAGCACGCCGCGCTCGTGAAGCAGCTCGGGGTCGATGCCCTCTCCCTGTTGCAGGGAGAGCGCGGCCGTGAGGTCCTGGATGGCCTCTGCGAGCCTCCCCAGGCGGGCGCGACTGGTGGCCCGCTGCTGGATCAGCCAGGGGTTGTCCGGGTCCTCCGCGAGCGCGAGCGTCCAGTCCTGCTCGGCCTGGGTGTCTCGGCCCAGCGCCTCCAGGGACTCGGCGCGCTTCATGTGCAGCACGAGCGCCTTGCGATAGCCGCCGTCCACCAGCGCATCGAAGTCCGCGACGGCCTCGACATGGCGACCGAGCCGGGCGAGGCACAGCGCCCGGTGCAGGCGGGTCGTCCGGTGTCCAGGCGCCAGCTCCAGGACGCGCTCGAACCAGGGAAGGGCCTCGGCGGGCGCGCTCCCCCAGATGCCGAGCGTCATCGCCAGCTCCAGCAGCACACGCCCCAGCTTCGGATTCGCCTCCGCGAGCGAGCGGGCCAACGCGAGCGCCGTCGCGTACCGGCCACTCCTGCGCAGCCGGTCCAGCTCGCGAAGCTTCTCCGCGACGTCGGGAGGACACGGCTCGCGTCCATTGCGCTCACCGTCCTCCGGCCGCTCCAGTGGACGAGGCCTTGGGTCGTCCCGCTTCGTCATTCCGCCTCGGACTCCCCCGGGAAATCACGGCAGAGGGCGTCGTAGTCACGCCACCACGCATCCAGCACCTTCATGTCCGAGGTCTGGGGCTCGTCGCCCGGTCCCGCCATCTCCAGATATGCGTGCAGGAGCGGCCTGAAGTGCGGATGCGCGCACTGGTCGATGATGTCCATGGCCCGCCGCCTCGGCGAGCGGATGTCCATGTTGAGCGCGTAGCCATGCTCGGTGACGACGCACTTGATGTCGTGCTCCGTGTGGTCGATGTGCCGCACGTACGGCATCACGCAGCTCACCGTCCGGCCGTCCTTCAGCTTCCGCACGGAGGGCGTGTGCACGATGCTCAGGTACGCATTGCGGAAGAAGTCCCCGGAGCCGCCCAGCCCGTTGACGATGCGCGAGCCGTCGATGTGCGTCGAGTTGACGTGCCCGTAGATGTCCACCTCGATGGGCGTGTTCATCGCGATGACGAAGAGGCGGGAGATGATTTCGGGGCTGTTCGACAGCCACATCGGCCGCAACACCAGCCGCTCCCGACACCGCTCGAACATCTGCTGGAACTTCGCGCGCCCCTCGGCCGAGAAGGACACCGCCGTGGCGGACGCGTACTCGAACTTCGCGTCGTCCTCCACGTAGCGCAGCATTCCGTCCTGGAAGACCTCGGTCCAGAATCGAATCTTCTGGAAGGGTGACGCGTACAGCTCGCCGATGATGGCGTTGGCCACGTTGCCCACGCCGGACTGGATGGGCGGCATGCGCTTGCCCCACTGGAACTGCTCACGGCAGCGCAGCAGGAACTCCACCACGTTCTGTGCAATCCGCTTGTCCGTCGCGTTCGCCGCCTTGAAGGGCACCGGGTGGTCCGGCGTCCGCGACTCCACCACCGCCACCACCTTGCTCGCGTCAATCTCCACGTAGGGATTGCCGATGCGGTCCCTCACGTTGAGCAGGGGCAGCGGCCAGCCCACGTGCGGGTGCACCGTGGGCAGGACGATGTCGTGGAACCCCGTGTAGTCCGGCACGGAGGTGTTCACCTCGAGGATGATCTTCTTCGCCTTCGCGAGCGCCTCCGCGCTGACGCCCACCGACGAGCCGAGGATGACGCTGCCGTTGGGCCGGATGCGCGACACCTCCACCACCGCCACGTCGATGTCGCCGTAGAAGCCGTACATCAGGTTGCGCGCGAAGGCGGACAGGTGGACGTCCGTGAAGTCCATCTCCCCCGCGTGGATGCGACGGCGCGACGCCGACGAGGACATGTAGGGCCCGCGCTTGCGGATGAAGGGCGCCATGGGCCCCTCCACGTCCTCGGAGAGCGAGGCGCCCGACAAGAGGGTGATGCGCGTCTGGGGCGCCGTCCGTGCCAGGTGCGAGGCCAGCGCGGGGAAGAACGTCTTGGGCTCCCCCGACTTGGTGAAGCCGCTGATGGCCACCGTGCAGCCATCGGTGACGTGCTTCACCGCCTCCTCGACGGGGACGACCTTGGCCAGCAGGCCGGCGTTCTGGATGCGGTCCTTCAGCGTGCTCGGTGCGTTCATGGGCGGCGGGAGGATGACACACTCGTGCCCGGTTCCTCAGCGGAAGCCCGGGGGGCGCCGCTTGTCCTCGTCCGACTCGTCGTCATCGACCTTCAGGCGGGCGCCTGGGGACAGCTCGAACACCAGCCCGAACTGCCAGAGATTCACCCGCTCCAGGAAGAGGATGTTGTAGTAGTCCTGGCCGTGGATGTAGCGCGCGAAGACGCCGAAGCCCGCGCCCCAGTACGGCAGCGCGGTGGCCTCGGCGCTCACCGTGGCCCCTCGGTGGGGCGTCTCTCCGAAGGGGGCTGACACGGCGATCTCCAACTGGAACCGGTGCTGATTCCAGAGGCGCTCGCCCAGCACGCTCACCCCCCAGTTCCCGTCGCCGTAGACGTTGCGCTGGTAGTCGGCGATGCCGCCGGGACCGACGGCCGTGTTCAGCTCCAGGAAGCTGCCGCCGCCCACGAGCCAGGCGCTGTCCAGTTCCTGATCCGCCGCCAGGGCGCCCAGTGCGTGCAGCTCTCCGCGCAGGAAGTTGGTGGAGAAGCTGCCGGTCAGCTCGTTGAGCGGGAGCTCTCCTTGCTCGGGCGGGGGCGAGCAGGCGCCGTTCACCCTCATCTGATTCGAGAAGTAGCACCCGTCCTGGCCATTCGAGTAGTGGCCCACGATGAGGTTGGCCGCGAGCATCAGGCCCCGCCGCGCGCGGGCGTTCTCCTTCGGGCCCGGCAGCATGCGCAGGTGCGCCACCTGGAACGTGGCCTTGGGGATGTAGGACGGCGGGATGACGGGAGCGCTGGGCGTGTTGAGCAGCCGAAGATGGATGGACGGCGTGAGCACCGCCGACAGGAACCACTCGCCCGTCTTCTTCCGGAAGTGACCCGCGTGGAGCTGGGGAAAGAAGAGATTGGGGGCGACCTGCGCCTCGAACAGCAGCGGCGCGGGTGAATACGGGTCTCCCACGCGGCGGATGTGGCTGGGTGAGCCGAAGACGTAGCTGCGGTCCAGGAAGAAGGGGGTGGGGGCGCTGAACTCCCATCTCCAATCCGACCCGAAGGCGGGGGCGGCGACGAGCAGGAGGGCGACCAGTGCTGGCAGCGACGTCCTCGCCCTGGACTGGCGTCTTCCTGTCACGTTCCACATGGGGCGCTCCCGCCGACGAAGGGGGGCGTGAGTCGCCCGGACCGCGTCGACGGATGCTCTAGCCCGCTTCAAGGGGGCGCTCACCCGGACGGCGGGGCGTGTGTCCGCGGCCGGGAAGAGTCCGCCCCCTGAACGTGTTGGGCGCCCCGATTCCGTGCTTTGGTGCACACCCCTTTTCGTCGGGAGAAACACTTTTCATGCGCAACCTCTTCTTCGCCAGCGCGGGCGTGGCCGCGCTCGTCTCCTCCGGCTGTGCGACGACGTCCCCGGAGCCTCGCCCCGAAGTCGCCGCTCCGGCCGCTCCGAGCGAGGCCGTCGCGCCGGTGGCCCCCCAGATTCCCCTGCTGGCGAAGTGGTCCGGCCCGCACGGCGGCGTGCCTCCCTTCGCCCAGGTGAAGGTGGACGACTTCAAGCCCGCGATATCGGCGGCGATGGACGAGTACCGCCGGGAGCTGGCGGCCATCGCGAGCAACCCCGCCGCGCCCGACTTCGAGAACACGCTGGCCGCGCTGGAGAACGCGGGCCGGACGTACGCGAACGTGGAGACGCTCTACGGCATCTGGGGCTCGTCCCTGAGCAGCCCGGAGTTCCAGGCCGTGGAGCGGGAGATGGCGCCCCGCTTCGCCGCCTTCGAGGACGAGGTCACCCAGAACGAGGGCCTCTTCCGGCGCATCGAGGCCGTCTACCAGTCCCCCGACAAGGCGAAGCTGTCGCCCGAGCAGCAGCGGCTGGCGTGGCTGCACTACACGCGCTTCGTGCGCTCCGGCGCGAAGCTGGACGCGGCGGCGAAGACGCGGCTGGGCGCCATCAACCAGCGCCTCGCGTCGCTCTACACGTCCTTCAGCCAGCACGTGCTCGGCGACGAGGAGGGCTACACCGTCGTCCTGGAGTCCGAGGCGGACCTGGCGGGCCTGCCCGACTCCGTGCGCGCGGGAGCCGCCGCCGCGGCCGAGGCGCGGGGCCAGAAGGGCAAGTGGATCATCACCAACACGCGCTCCTCCATGGAGCCGTTCCTGACCTACTCGTCGCGCCGTGACTTGCGCGAGAAGGTCTGGCGCAACTACGTCAACCGGGGCGACAACGGAGACGCGCGCGACAACAACGCCATCATCTCGGAGGTCCTCAAGCTGCGCGCCGAGCGCGCGAAGCTCCTGGGCTACGCCACGCACGCGCACTGGCGCCTGGAGAACGCCATGGCCCGCACGCCCGAGCGCGCCATGGAGCTGATGGAGGCGGTGTGGAAGCCCGCCGTGGCCCGTGTCCGCGAGGAGGTCGCCGACATGCAGAAGGTGGCCGACAAGGAGCGCGCGAAGCTGAAGATTGAGCCCTGGGACTACCGCTTCTACGCGGAGAAGGTCCGCAAGGCGAAGTACGACCTGGACCAGAACGAGGTGAAGCCCTACCTCCAGTTGGAGAAGCTGCGCGAGGGCATGTTCTGGGTGGCCGGTGAGCTGCTCGGCTTCGCCTTCACGCCAGTGACGGACGTGCCCGTCTACCACCCGGATGTCCGCGTCTGGGAGGTGAAGGACCAGGCCACCGGCCGTCACGTGGGCCTGTGGTACTTCGACCCGTACGCGCGCCCGGGCAAGCGCTCCGGCGCGTGGATGAACGCGTACCGCAACCAGGAGCGGTTCCGGGGCGAGGTGACGACCATCGTCTCCAACAACTCCAACTTCGTGAAGGGCACGCCCGGCGAGGCGGTGCTCATCTCCTGGGAGGACGCGAGCACGCTGTTCCACGAGTTCGGCCACGCGCTGCACGGCCTCAGCTCGTCCGTCACCTATCCGTCGCTGGCCGGCACCAGCGTGGCGCGCGACTACGTGGAGTTCCCCTCGCAGCTCCTGGAGCACTGGCTGGCCACGCCCGAGGTCCTCAACACCTTCGCGCTGCACCACCAGACGGGCAAGCCCATCCCCCAGGCGCTGGTGGCGCGCATCGAAAAGGCCGCGACGTTCAACCAGGGCTTCGGCACGGTGGAGTACCTGTCCTCCGCGCTGGTGGACATGAAGCTGCACCTGGCGGGCGACGTGAACATCGACGCGGATGCCTTCGAGCGCGACACGCTCAAGGCGCTGGGCATGCCCAAGGAAATCGTCATGCGCCACCGCACGCCGCAGTTCGGCCACGTCTTCGCGAGCGACGGCTACTCGGCGGGCTACTACAGCTACCTGTGGTCCGACACGCTGACGGCGGACGCCTTCGAGGGCTTCACCGAGGGCAAGGGCGCCTACGACAAGGCGGTGGCGGAGAAGCTGCGCAAGAGCGTCTTCGCCGTGGGCAACACCGTGGACCCGGCGGAGGGCTACCGCGCCTTCCGCGGGCGCGACGCCGGCATCAACGCGCTGATGCGCAAGCGCGGCTTCCCGGTGCCCGCCGCCGCGCAGACGAAGTCGCAGCCCTGAGCGACTTCGTCCGGTGACACCCCCGGGGGCGCGAAGCACGGCCATCCGCCGCTTCGTGCCCCCGGAGCTTTTTCAGGGGTCCAGGAACGCGCGCTTCACGTCCATGAGCAGCTCGTGCCGCTTGCCCTGGGGCTCCCCGTCCCGGTGTCCCTGGTTGATGGTCCAGATGATGGTGCCTCCCAGGCCCTGCGAGCGCGCCCACTGGCCCTTGGCGAAGACGGACTGGCCATCCTCGTAGGAGATGTAGTTGCAGTGGCCCGGGCCATTCACGGAAGGGGAGGAGAGGTAGGGCGAGGCGGCCTTCTCGTCCCAGTGCCGCTCCGCCATCGGGAAGTAGTTCTTCATGATGTTGGCGTAGCTCATCGCGTTGTCGCTCTGGCCCTCGAGCACGTCGGGCCGGCCGTCCAGCGGCGTGCGAGGCTCCGTCACGCCCTGCCAGCAGGTGCCGAAGAACCCGATGCCCACGCCCAGCCGGCCGCGCGGCACGCCCGCCTTCAGGTAGCCCTCCACGGAGTAGGCGACGGAGGTGGGGCGGTTCGGGGCCTCGTCCTTGAGGGGACTGGAGTGCCAGCTCTCCCAGCCGCCCCAGTGGCCGCTCATCTTGTAGGACATGATGTTGAGCTGGTCGACGCGCTCGGCGAGCCGGGCCATGAACTTCTCCTCCACCTCCGGCATCCCGAAGTTGGAGTTGAGCCAGTTCACCGGCACGGTGATGATGATGTCCGGGCGCGCCGCGCGCAGCTCGTCAATCAGCGCGATGAGCAGCTCTCCGTCATTGCCCGCGGGCGGCAGGTTGATGGGCTCCCAGTCCAGGTCCAGCCCGTCGTAGCCCAGCTCCTCCATCGCCCGGATGAGCTCCTTCACGAAGACGATGCGGCTCTCCCCCGTGGACGCCAGCACGAACCCGTCGTGCTCACCGAAGCCGCCCACCATCAGCAGGGACTTCTTCCCCGCCAGCCGGGCCCCCGCCGACAGCGCCTTGGCGATGATGGGCCCTTCGTAGGCGGTGACGTCGAAGTCCGTGAAGAGCGTCCCGTCGTACCGGGGGCGCACGCGGCCCACCACGATGTGGGTCAGCCCGCTGAAATCCACATCCGCCGGCTTCAGCATGTCGCGCTGGTAGCCCACGTAGTAGCCCGACACCCAGCTCGCCGGCGCACCACCGGGGCGCGGCGTCACCGGGCCGGCCATCGCCGTGGGGCCCTCGCCCACCTCGTTGACGGCCCTCACCGTGAACACGTGCGGCTTGTCATTGGTCAGGTCCGGGATGCTCACGCTCGCGGCCGGCGCGTCCACCGTGACGGACCTGCCCCCAGGCTCGGCGGTGATGACGTACTTCGTGAGCGCGCGGCCCCCGTAGCTCGCAGGCTGCAGCCAGCTGACGTAGGCCTGCCCGTTGCCCGCCGTCGCCCGCACGGAGCGCGGCTGCCCGGGCACCGTGGGGTTGCTGATGGACATGCCCGGCATCGGCATCACCGGCACGGACGGGACGGAGGAGATGCCCTCGCCCCGGGCATTCACCGCGGAGACCTTGAACAGGTACTCGAAGCCATTGTTGAGGCCCATCACCGTGGCCTGACGCTCGCCCGCGCTGACGATGGCGCCGCCGCACGCGGGCTGGCAGCGCACCACGTAGTACAGGAGCGGATGGCCCCCGTCGCTCGTCGGAGGCGTCCACGTCACCAGCGCCTGGGAGTCCGCTGCCTGTGCCTCCACCGCGGACGGCTCGGCCGGAAGGCCCGGGCCCTCGTCACTCTTGCCGCATCCCCCGAGCAGCGCCCCCACTCCCACCGCCAGGACGAGCTGCCACTGCGCTGCGTGTCGAGTCTTCACCTGCGCACCTCATGGACCAAGCTACCGATTATACGGGGAAGCCTGACATTTCCTGTGCTGGAATTGTGTAGCAATACTGCATGTGATTACCCCAGGACAAGGGTTTGGCCTCGTCTCATATCTTGAGAAACCGAAGGCCGGGAAATGGACGTTCCCAGGTCGCCCGGTAGCTCCTTTGCTAGGTTGGGCGCACCCGCTCATGAAACGACTCCTCCTGTCCGTGGCCCTTGGGGTCAGTCTCCTCGTCGTGGTGCTGGTCGTCCGGACGCTGACGTTCCGCTCCCGGCAGGTGGTGCCGGAGCCGGCGACGGCGCTGACGGTGGACGCGGAGGCCCTGGCCTCGCGCCTGTCGGGGGCGCTGCGACTCAAGACGGTGGCCGCATCGGAGGGCACTCCCGCGGACGACGCGGCGTTCGAGGCCCTGCATTCCTACCTGCGAGAGCACTTCCCGCGCGTCCATGCCGAGCTGAAGCGCGAGCCGGTGGGGGCGCACTCGGTGCTCTACACGTGGCGGGGCACGGACGCCTCCCTGCGGCCGATGATGCTGCTGGGGCACCTGGACGTGGTGCCCGTGACGCCCGGCACGGAGGAGGCGTGGGCCCATCCCCCGTTCGACGGCGTGGTGGCGGACGGGTTCGTCTGGGGGCGCGGCGCGCTGGACGACAAGGGGAGCGTGCTGGCCCAGCTGGAAGCGGTGGAGGCGCTGCTGGCGGCGGGGGAGAAGCCCCGGCGCACGGTGCTGCTCGCGTTCGGCGCGGACGAAGAGGTCGGCGGCCAGGCGGGCGCGGTGGTCATCGCGAAGCTGCTCCAGGAGCGCGGCGTGCGGCTGGAGTCCGTGCTGGACGAGGGCGGCGTCATCACGTCCGGCACGGTGCCCGGCGTGAGCGCGCCGGTGGCGCTGGTGGGCACGTCCGAGAAGGGCTTCGTCAGCGTGGTGCTGACGGTGAAGGGGGAGGGCGGCCACTCGTCCATGCCGCCGCCGAGCACCGCGGTGGGCGTGCTGGCTTCCGCCGTGTCGAGGCTGGAGGCCGCGCCCATGTCCACGCGGCTCCAGGGTGGCAGCCGCGAGCTGTTCACCCGCGTGGGGCCGGAGATGCCGTTCGGCATGCGGCTGCTCTTCGCCAACCTCTGGCTCACCGAGCCGCTCGTGGTCTCCCAGCTCACCGCCAGGCCCACCACCAACGCGGCGGTGCGCACGACGACGGCCGTCACCGTGTTCCAGGGCGGCGTGAAGGACAACGTCCTGCCTCCGAGCGCTCGCGCGGTGGTGAACTTCCGCATCCTCCCGGGCGACAGCGTCGACAGCGTGCTCGCGCACGTGAAGGCCACCGTGGATGACGCGCGCGTGGAGGTGGGCACGCTGGACTTCCAGAGCGAGCCCTCGCCGGTGTCCCCCACCACTTCCGAATCCTGGCGCGAACTGGAGCGCTCGCTGCGCCAGGTGTTCCCCGAGGTCCTCGTGTCGCCGTACCTCAACGTGGCCGCCACCGACTCGCGGCACTTCGTGGGCTTGAGCGACAACGTCTACCGCTTCTTCCCCGTGCTACTTCAGCGCGAGGACCTGCCGCGCATCCACGGCAAGGACGAGCGCATCGCGGTGACGGCCTACGCGCAGGCCGTCCGCTTCTACGCCCAATACCTCCGAAACGCCGCGCGCTGAGACACCGCTTGAGACAGGCCCCCTGGCATCCAGGTCAGGGCGGCCGAGTCCGGGTCCGACACGTGCGCCATGGACGGGGATGTGGGTTTGAGACACGAAAACAGGTGATTCAGTCCGCTCTTCCTTCACATCTTCGCAATCCCCGCATTTTCACGGGTGGTGCGGGATGGTGGATGCGCAACCGCGTTGACACGCACCGCGTGCACTTCCAGCATCGGTGTCCATGGCGACCGTCCCCCCTGTTGGAACGCGGCTCGCGAGTCTCGTACTCGCCTCTCTTCTCTTCTCGATAATCGCATCCTCCTGCGGAGGCAGTGGCAGTGATGGCAAGCCCGACGGCGGTGGCGGTGGCCTCCCCGACGGTGGTGATGGCGGCGTCCTCTGTGACGGCGGCCCCTGTACGTCGGACCCCTGCGGAAACGGCACCCGCGAGACGGGTGAGGCGTGCGACGACAGCAACAAGGTGAGCGGTGACGGCTGCACCGCGACGTGCACCATCGAAGAGGGCTGGTCCTGCGAGGTCCCCGGTCAGGCCTGCGTCAAGCTGTTCGGCTGCGGCAACGGCAAGGTGGAGACCCCCGAGCAGTGTGATGACCGCAACGTGCTGTCCAACGACGGTTGCAGCGAGACGTGCACCATCGAGCCGGGCTGGAACTGCCCCTCCGTCGGCGGCCGGTGCCACGCCGCCAAGTGCAACGACGGCTACCGCGTCGGCGAGGAGGAGTGCGAGGACGGCAACGTCACGCCCAATGACGGCTGCTCGCCCACGTGCAAGCTCGAGGAGGGCTGGAAGTGCCCCACGGTCGGCGCGGCCTGCGCGAAGACGACGTGCGGTGACACCGTCATCGAGGGCACCGAGGAGTGCGACGACGGCAACAAGGACATGGGTGATGGCTGCTCGCCCACGTGCAAGCGCGAGCCGCGCTGCGCCAATGGCGTGTGCCAGGCCACCTGCGGCGACGGCATCATCCTGCCCAACGACACCTCCGAGCAGTGTGACGACGGCAACGCCCGCTCGAACGACGGCTGCTCGTCCACGTGCAAGCTGGAGTCGGGCTACGTGTGCCAGGTCATCCAGACGGAGCCGCCCGCGACCATCGCGCTCGCCGCCGTCTTCCGCGACTTCCGCGGGTATGACCTGCAGGCGCAGGGCGCGACTCCGCGTGGCCACATCGACTTCGAGAACGGGAACGGGGCCGAGAAGGGCATCGTGAAGACGAAGCTGGCCACGACGCTCGAGGGCAAGTCCTACCCGGGTGGCAAGCCCGAGTACGCCAAGACGGGCGTCGCCTCCGGCACCACGCATGGCGCGGCGGCCTTCCACCAGTGGTACACGGACACCCCTGGCTACAACAAGACCGTCGTCGGCACGCTGGACATGGTGCGCCAGGGCAATGGCTCGTACGAGTTCGACCAGGGGCGGTTCTTCCCGTTGAACGACCATCCGGATAGCTGGGTGGCCGCAGGCCTGGAGAACCTGCGCCTGGACAACGGGCAGCCCCAGCGGAGCCAGAACTTCAGCTTCACCAGCGAGGTGCGCTACTGGTTCCAGTACAAGGGCACCGAGCTGCTGAACTTCCGGGGTGACGACGACGTGTGGGTGTTCATCAACGGAACGCTCGCGCTGGACCTGGGCGGCGTCCATGGCGCCGAGAACGGCGAGGTCCGGGTGTCGACCCAGGCCGCCGCGCTCGGTCTGACGGTGGGCGGCATCTACGAAGTCGTGGTGTTCCAGGCCGAGCGCCACACGTCGGCGTCGTCCTACCGGCTGACGCTCAACAACTTCGAGACCAAGCGCACCGTCTGCGCCGCCACGTGCGGCAACGGCGAGGTGGACACGGGCGAGGAGTGCGACGACATCGTCAACGCCGGTGGCTACGGCCAGTGCGCGCCCGGCTGCGTGCTCGGCCCGCGCTGCGGCGATGGCAAGACGCAGTCGGAGGCTCCGGGCAACGAGGAGTGCGACGACGGCAACACCAACAGCAACGACGGCTGCAGCTCCACCTGCAAGGTGGAGATCGGCTGAGTCGTCTGTCGTGACGAGTCGCTCCTGGCCCGTGCGCCAGGGGCGGCTCGGGCCTTGCCGCCGCGCGCCAGGGTGTGAAACCCGGCGCGCGGTGGGGGCGAAGCGTGAGGCCCACGCGCTGGAGCCCGGCAGGTCCACTGGTCCCCCTGGGAACGGGCGTGGCCCTGGGGTCTGGAAGACCGCGAAGGCGGACGAGTGGGCGTCTGGTATCTTCCGCGCGACTCCATGATGTCCCTGCTCCCGCCGCGCGTGTTGCTGCTGCTGTCCCTGGTCCTGGCCGCTCCGGCCAGCGCGGCCAGTGGAAAGAGCACCCAGCCCGCAGCCGACGAGGTCATGGGCATGCTGCGCAAGGTGGAGACGGCCCGGGTGCGCGGGACGCTGCGCGTGCTCGACAGTGATTTGGAAGAGCAGGGGCGGACCCGGCCTCGGGACCTCATGCCGCGCGTCTACCGGGCATGGCTCACCTTCCCGGCGGACACCTGCTGGAACGAGCTGAAGGCCCTGGCCACGCTGGAGCCGGAGAACCCCTGGCCGCACCTGGGCATGGGGCTCATCTACATCCGCTGGGGCCTCTTGTCGGAGGCGAGAGGACCGCTGGCCGCCGCGAAGCGGACGTCGCCCGATTTCGCGCCCGCGCTGTGGGGCGAGGCGCTGCTGCTCCAGGCGGAGGGCAAGCCCGCGGAGGCGGAGGCGCGCCTGCGCGAGTCGCTGTCCAGGCTGGACGCGCCCCAGGTGCGCACCGCGCTGGGGTTGCTGCTGGCGGCGAAGCCCGGTCGGGAGGCGGAGGCGCGCGCGGAGCTGTCGCGCTCCGTGGACGCGTGGCCGGAGCAACCCGAGGCGCTGCGCAAGCTGGCCTCGCTGGCCCAGGCGGCCAAGGACGTGCGCGCGGCGGCGTCGGCGGGAGAGAAGCTGGTCGCCCTCAAGCCCGCGGACAGGGAGGCCCACCGGCTCCAGGCGGACCTGTGGTTCGCCGCGTCCGAGAAGGACAAGGCCGCGCGCTCGCTGGAGCGGTACGTGGAGCTGGGGGGCGCGGAGCCCGGGGCCCTGTCGCTGCTCGCCCGTGTCTACGCGGAGCTGTCGCGGCCCGCGGACGAGGAGAAGGCCCTGGTCCGTCTCATCGACGTGGAGCTGAAGGACGCGCAGCCGCACTTGCGACTGGCGGAGCTGACCGAGGCACGCGGGGATGCCGCCGCCAGCGAGGGCTTCCTGGTGAAGGCGTCCGAGCGGGCGCCGGAGCGCTCCGACATCCACGTGCGCCGGGCCCGGCTGTGCATGAAGCAGGAGCGCTGGAAGGACGCGCTGGTGTCCTACCGCGCGGCGCTGGCGGCCCCGGAGCGGAAGGTGCCGGAGGCGGAAGGAGAGACGGCGGACCTGGTGCGGCGCTTCCGCCTGCCCGCGACGCCGGCCAGGGGCGCGTCGGACAAAATCTACAACCGGGTGTCATTGGGCCTGGTGGCGCTCTACATGGAGCGCCTCAAGGAGCTGCCGGAGCTCAAGGGCAACCTCAAGCTCGGCGTCCAGGTGGACGCGTCCGGGAAGGCCACGCAGGTGAGCGTGCTCTACGACAGCCTGGGGGACCCCTTCATCGCGGGCCACGCGTACTTCGCGTTCCTGGACGCGCAGTACCCACCCGGCCAGGACGAGCCCGTCTTCCAGTACGTCTTCCGGCCGCCGCCCAGGTAGCGGCGGCCGGCCGGAAGGACTCCGTCCCGCGTCACTCGCCGTCGGACGGGCCGCTGCCGCCGTAACCCCGTGCCTCGCCGTTCAGCTTCTCCCAGTCGCTCCGGGCCTGGCGCTCCACGCGAAGGCGCTCGTCCACCTGGCGCTGCGCCTCCTCCGTGTTGCGCTGGGCGTTGGCCACCGCGCTGGTGAACTCGGCCTCCGACAGCTCCTTGGCGCGCACGTCATCGCTGTTGCGCAGCGCCACCAGCTCGGCCTGACGCAGGCGCGCGTCGGCCAGCTCCAGCTCGCGCTGACGCAGGTCCTTGCGAGCCTTCTGCGTATCGATGGCGCGCTGACGCCACAGGAGCTGGGCGTGAGCGGCCGCCTGCTTCGTCTCCGTGGTCTTCAGCTCGGACTGGGCTTGCGAGATGTTGGAGGCCCGGCCGGTCGCCTGCGCGGCCTCGACGGCCGTCTTGTTCGCATCCGTGGAGAGCCTGGCGGCCTCTTCATTGCGCTCGGCGACCTGGGCCGCGCGCTCCGCGTCCTTCACGGCGACCTCCGCGCGCTTCACCTCGTCCTGGGCCTTGAGGCGCTCCGCCTGGGCGTTGCGCACGTCGCCGAGCTGCGACTCGGGCACCCGCGCCATCCAGGACTCGTCGACCTGCTGTTTGCTCGCGGAGCGCGATGAGCTGCATCCGCCGAGCACCAGGGCCGTCCCCAACACCACACCCGTCAGCACCTGACGTCTTCTGTTCCGGAACATGATTCCTCCTCACCTGTCGCGAGTCGTTGCGTTGCCTGCTCGACACGGTAGGCACTCAGCGGTGGTGAGGCAGACGGCACTGCGGGGTTTCGGGTGTTCGATCCGCCAGGAGCCGGGCGATGGCCGTGTCGGTCTCCTGGAGGGCGACACCTCGGGAGAGGGCTCGCCCGCCGGCCTGCTCTCCCCAAGCGTCGCGCGGGCTTCAGCGCTTCTCGAGGATGACCGCGTAGAACTCGATGCCGACGCCCTCGCGGTCCTCCTCGGTGATGTGGTTCAGCGGCAGGCCCAGGAACTCCCGCACCGTCATCACCCCGCCGGGGCCGGGCGTCCACGGGCCGCACAGGTCCAGGTACTCGCGCAGCGAGTAGAGCTGGAAGGACTCGCCCATCTTCTGGAACATGCCGACGAACTGCTCCCACTTCGGCGTGCTCAATCCCGGGGCCTTCGTCTCGAAGGTCGCGAAGAGCTTCGAGCCGGGCGCGGCCCAGTCATACAAATCCTTGAAGAACTTCCGGTTCTCCTCCGAGGAGAGGAACACGGTGATGCCATTGGCGCCGAAGGCCACGCGCCGCTCTCCGTCGAGGAAGGCCTGCACGTCCGGGCGTTTCAGGTAGTCGCCCGCGGAGCGGATGTCGCATTCCAGGTAGCGCGTGTTCGGATTGTCCCCGAGCAGGTGTTTGCCGGTGGCGATGGTGAGCGGGTTGATGTCGCTGTAGAGCACCTTGGCCTTGGGCAGCACGGAGTGGACGTGGTCGCTCGTGGGCAGGCCGGACGCGAAGTCCACCCAGTGCCGGAAGCCGTCCGAGGACAGGCGCAGCGCGGCGGTGCGCAGACAGCCGCGCAGCATGCGCAGCCACTTCCGGGTGGAGGGCACCATCGAGAACATGAACTCCGCGGCCTGGCGGTCCACCTCGAAATGGTGGGTGCCTCCCAGGGTGTAGTCGTAGATGCGGGCGGCGTCGGGCACGTGGGGGTTGACGCCAGGGATGCGAGCCAGCTCCGGGTTGTCCATGCTGTCTCCGTCGGGGTGTGTGCTGAGGGAAAGAGGGACGGCCTTCAGGGCCGCCAGACCTCGGAGGTCGTCTCCAGCGAGCCATCGGGCGCCACGCGCGTGGTGCCCGCGACCAGGTACGCGCCGTCGCCCAGCGGGACGACCAGGTGCCCGGCGCGGCCGACGGCGAGCGGCATCCCGGGGCTCCATCGCCCGGTGTCCGGACTCCACACCTCCACGTCGGTGGCTTCACCGTAGGGGTCCGAGCGCAGCCCACCGGACACCGCGGCCCGTCCGTCCGCGAGCGCGGTGAGCGTGAAGCTGGAGCGGGCGAGGCCGAGCGCGCCCGTCGCGGTCCACTGCTCGGTGCGCGGGTCGAAGAGTTCGGCGCTCATGAGCACGGTGCCGTGGTTCCAGCCGCCCACGACGAGGATGCGTCCGTCGGACAAGGTGACGCCGGCGGCATCGTCCCGCTCCTCGGTGAGCGGATGGGGCGCGGTCCTCCATGTCCGGCCCGAGGGCTCCCAGACCTCGGTGCTCAGGTTGAGTGGGGGCGCCAGATGCTGGCCTTCGATGATGGCGAAGCCGAAGCCGTTGTCGCGTCCACCGGCGATGATGATTCGCTCGCCGCTCACGCACACGGGGCCGGTGTGGAAGATGCGAACCGTCTGGCCCGCGGGCTCCCACGCCGTGGCGCCGGGGCGCAGCAGCTCCGCGCGCGTTCCCCGCTCCAGGTCATGGTCGTGGTCCGAGCCCAGCACCACCACGGTGCCGTCCGGCAGCACGTGCGCGACGGGGTTCGAGCGCGCCGCCAGCAGCGTCGGCCCCGGAACGAAGCGTCGGGTGTCCGGCTCCCAGAAGAGGGTGCTGTCCAGCTCCGGGCGCGGGTTGTCCCTCCCGCCGATGAGCAGCACGCGGCCGCCCGGCAGCGCCACCGCGGCGTGGTCCTGCCGGGGTTCGGGCAGCCCGGGCACTTCCAGCCACTCCTCCCGCGAGGTGTCCCAGAACGCCGCGCCCGCGGAGGTCCGGGGCGTGGAGCCACCGCCGTCCTTGTGCCAGCCCTGTCCCCCCGCGAGCAGCGCCCCGCTGGCAACGGCCGTCAGGCTGAACCCATCGAGCCAGAGGCCGGAGTAGGGGACGCGCCTGCGCGCGGTGGAGGGCGGTTTCGCGGTCATCGCGTCATCGTATTCCGACCCCGCCCTCGGGCGCTCCTGGCCGGGGGAGGTCTCCGGTGACC
>NZ_JABXEM010000369.1:0-8587 GCF_013372595.1 Myxococcus sp. AM011 | reverse complement strand
GGCGGGAAACCGGCATGGGACAGCTCCACCCGGTAGTCGGTGGCTCCCAGCCGGAACAACGAGGAGAAGGCCGCCTTGTCGCCGTACGTGGCCTCCGGGAGGTCCACCCGGTCCTCGACGGTGAGCTCCGCGCTCCCTCGGCCGGTTTCGGCCAGGTCGGTGAAGGGCAGAGGTCCCTGGATGAAGAAACCGTCCGGATGCTCGGTCCGCGCGCTGGCCTGCCGGCCCTCGAACGTGAACCCGCCTGGCCCCGCGGCCAGCAACCCGGACAACAGAAACGTGGTGAGAGGTCCCGCCATCGACGCTGCCTCCTTGTGGAACAAGGTAGGCAGCGGAGCGGGGAACGGCAGTCCCCTCTCTCCAAGAAGACTAGATGAGGCCTCGAGCCCGGCGGATCTGCTCCACCGTCTTGTTGTACTCGATGTCGAAGGCGCTGGTGCCCTCCTGCAGGTGCTTCAGGCGGGAGCGAGCCTCCTTGTCGATTTCATCATCCACGTCCAGGTGATGCTTCATCACCGCGAAGATCTTCTGGCGGATGACGTTGTCGGCCGCGAAGACCTCCTCGACGTTCCGGCTGATGAGGAGGAATTCGATCATCTGGTTGATGACGAACTCGATGCCCTCGTCCCCCATCTTGAAGCCGCGAACATCCGCCATCTCGCGCTTCACCTGGTTGAACTTGGAGTAGTCATATCCGCGACGCTCCAGGGCCTCTCGCGTCGCCTGGTTCACACGCTCTTCGTTCGCCAGGTACTCACGCATGATCGCCGACAGGTCCATCTCGGCGTCGGCCACGCGCATCGGCTCCACCTCGATGTCCGCATCCTGCATGAGCCGCTGAATCGCTTCTCGCGAGATGATCGGGATCACCTTCGGATACAGCCTCATGTCGGTCCCTCGCCCTCTTTGGACGGCTCGAATCGTCAACCGCTATAAATCAGCGCCGAGCCCAGTCGCAATTAAAAACCCCAGGAACGTCGCGGTTCCAGCGCACTTCCCCCGCAGTCCGAAGTGGAAATTAATCACGCGGCACCGGGTGGCGACCCTCCCTGCGATTTTTCGTTCGCCGGTTCGACGGCATCGTCGAGGGATGCTTCCCGGACAGGGTCCTCGGCCTCTTCGTCAGGGTGTCCGTGAAGCCCCGCATGGACACGCTCCGCGACGGCCGGGCCCACGACTTCCGCCAGCTCCTCGATGCTCGCCTCGCCCACGCGTTTGAGTGAACCGAAGTGCCGCAAGAGCGTCTTGCGCCGCACCTCCCCCACCCCCGGAATGTCCTCCAGCGCCGAGCGCACCCGGCTCTTGCGCATCACCTGCTTCTGGAAGGTGATGGCGAAGCGGTGCGCCTCGTCCCTCATGCGCGTCAGCATGAACATCTCCGCCGAGTTCTGCGCCAGGACGATGGGGTCCTTTCGCCCCACGACGAACACCCGTTCGGGGCTCTTCGCGCTCTCCGCGTCCCGGTCGAAGACCTCCAGGTCTCGGCTCTTGGCCAGGCCGACGACGTCGACGGAGTCCACGCCCAGGTCCTTCATGGCGGCGTGAGCGCTGGCGAGCTGCCCCTTGCCGCCGTCGATGACGAGCAGGTCCGGCAGATCTCCGTCCTCCAGCCCCCGTTTGAGGCGGCGCGTCACGACCTCGTACATGCTGGCGAAGTCGTCCTGCTTCTCCAGCGTCTTGATCTTGTACTTCCGGTACCGGGACTTGTCCGCTTCGCCGTCGGTGACGGCCACCTGCGAGGCGACGATGGCGGAGCTCTGGAAGTGCGAGATGTCGAAGCACTCCATGCGGCGCGGAAAGTTCTTGAGGTTCAGCCGCTGTTGGAGGCGCGAGAGCACCTGGTCCGTCTCGTCCTTGGTGCGGCGGCGCTCCAGGAAGGCCTGTTCGGCGTTCTTCGCCGCCATCTGCACCAACTCGTGCTTCTCCCCTCGCTTGGGGACCAGCACGCGCACGCGCTCGCCCTTCCGCTCGGTGAGCAGGCCCTCGAGTCCTTCCGTGCCGTCCTCCGGGTCCAGCGGCAGCAGCACCTCCTCCGGCACGAAGCTGCCCTGGTCGTAGTAGAGGTTCACGAACGAGGCGAGCAGCTCCTCGTTGGGGAACTCCTGGTTGCCGAAGGGGAAGGCCTGGCCGCCGTTGAGCCGGCCCTGCCGCACCCAGAGGACGTAGAACATGATGCGGTCGCCTTCACGGAACAGCGCGAAGACGTCCTGGTCCTTGAAGTCCGTGGTGGCGATCTTCTGGCGCTCCAGGCTGCGCTCAATCGCCAGGAGCTGGTCTCTCACCCGCGCGGCCTCCTCGAACTTCAGCTCCTGGGCCGAGCGCTTCATGCGCAGGCGGAGGCCCTCCACCAGTTCGCTGGCCTTGCCCTCCAGGAACATCACCACCTCGTCCACGCTGCGGTGGTAGTCGTCCTCGGGCACCGGGTGGACGCAGGGCGCCGGGCAGCGGCCGATCTGGAACAGCAGACAGGGCCGCTTGCGGTTGGCCAGCACGTGGTCCGTGCAGGTGCGCAGGCGGAAGTAGCGGTTGATGATGCGCAGCGTCTCGCGGATGGCGCCCGCGCTGGAGTACGGGCCGAAGTAGCGCGCGCCGTCGCGCTCGTACTTGCGGACGACTTCCAGGCGCGGATAGGCGTGGGTGCGGTCCAGGCGCAGGGAGATGAACTGCTTGTCGTCCTTGAGCAGGACGTTGAAGCGCGGGCGGTGCTTCTTGATGAGCTCGTTCTCGAGGAGCAGCGCCTCCTTCTCGTTGTGGACGAGCACCGTGTCGAGGTCGCCGAGCAGCTCATCCAGCAGCGACACGAAGACGCGCGTGTCCCCGGTGCGCGTGAAGTACGAGCGCACGCGGCTGCGCAGGTTGATGGCCTTGCCCACGTAGATGATTTGACCCCGGCGGTCCTTCATCAGGTACACGCCGGGCTCGGTGGGAAGGGCGTCGAGCTTCTCCTGGAGCTTCACGTCCATGGCAGACGCCTCCTAACGGCGCCCTCGCGCCCGGCCGCCCTTGCCCCGTCCCCGCTTCGGGGCGTCGTCCGGCGCCTTCGCCGGCCCCTTCAACAGGAAGCGTGAGGCGGGCTTGAGCCCCAGGTCCATGTCCTTGAGCAGTTGCACCTTGTCCCGGTACTCGGCGGCCTTCTCGAACTCCATCGACTCGGCGGCGCGCTGCATCTCCTCGGTGAACTCCTTCACCAGCCGCTTGATCTCCTTCGCGTCGAGCACGTCGTCCTCACCCTCGGCCGCCATGGGTAACGTGCCGCTGCCCTCCGCGTCGTAGGCGTGCTCGGAGAAGTTGGTGATGTTGCTCTTGATGGAGCGAGGGGTGATGCCGTGGGCCTTGTTGTGCTGCCGCTGGATTTCGCGGCGGCGCGACGTCTCCTCCAGCGCCTTCTTCATCGAGTCGGTGATGGAGTCCGCGTACATGATGACGCGGCCATTCAGGTTGCGCGCGGCGCGGCCGATGGTCTGGATGAGCGACACGTGGCTGCGCAGGAAGCCCTCCTTGTCCGCGTCGAGGATGGCGACCAGGGACACCTCGGGGATGTCCAGGCCCTCGCGCAGCAGGTTGATGCCCACCAGCACGTCGAACTCGCCCTTGCGCAAGTCCCGGATGATGGCCATGCGCTCAATCGCGTCGATGTCCGAGTGCAGATAGCGCACGCGCACGCCCACGTCCGCGTAGTACTCGGTGAGGTCCTCCGCCATGCGCTTGGTGAGCGTCGTCACCAGGACGCGCTCGTTGCGCGTGACGCGCAGGCGCACCTCCTCGAGCAGGTCATCGACCTGGTTGCCGACCGGGCGCGTCTCCACTTCCGGGTCCGTCAGGCCGGTGGGGCGGATGATCTGCTCCACCACGACGCCCTGGGACTTCTGGAGCTCGTACTCGGACGGCGTGGCGGAGACGAAGACGGCCTGGGGCACCAGCTCCTCGAACTCACCGAACTTCAGCGGGCGGTTGTCCAACGCGCTGGGCATGCGGAAGCCGAAGTTGACCAGCGTCTCCTTGCGCGCGCGGTCGCCACGGTACATCGCGCCAATCTGCGGCACCGTCTGGTGGCTCTCGTCGATGAGGACCAGCAGGTTGCGCGGGAAGTAGTCGATGAGGCACGGGGGCGGCTCGCCCGTGGAGCGGCCCGAGAAGTGCCGCGAGTAGTTCTCGATGCCGTTGCAGTAGCCGACCTGCTCAATCATCTCCAGGTCGAACATCGTGCGCTGCTCCAGCCGCTGCGCCTCCAGCAGCTTCCCCTCGCGCTTGAACGTCTGCAGTTGCTCGGACAGCTCGTCGCGGATGGTCTGCAGCGCGCGCTTGCGCATGTCCTCGCCCGCGACGTAGTGGCTGGCGGGGAAGATGACGATTTTGTCGAGCGTGCCCAGCGTGACGCCGCGCAGCGGGTCGAACTCGGTGATTCGCTCCACCTCGTCGCCGAAGAAGCTGACGCGCACCGCGCGCTCCTCCTCGTATGCGGGAAACACCTCCACGGTATCGCCGCGCGTGCGGAAGGTGCCTCGGTGGAAGTCCATGTCGTTGCGGTCGTACTGACTCTCCACCAGGCGGCGCATGAACGTGTCGCGCCCCATCTCCCCGCCCACGTCCACGCGCACCGCCAGGTCCACGTAGCTCCGGGCCGCGCCCAGGCCGTAGATGCAGGACACGCTGGCCACAATCACCACGTCGTCGCGCGTGCGCAGCGAGTGGGTGGCCGAGTGGCGCATCCGCTCGATGTTGTCGTTGATGGACGAGTCCTTCTCGATGAAGGTGTCCGACGACGGGACGTAGGCCTCGGGCTGGTAGTAGTCGTAGTACGAGACGAAGTACTCGACGGCGTTGTTCGGGAAGAGGCCCTTGAACTCGCCGTAGAGCTGCGCGGCCAGCGTCTTGTTGTGGGCGATGACCAGCGTGGGACGCTGCACGTTGGCGATGATGTTCGCCATGGTGAACGTCTTTCCGGACCCGGTGACGCCCAGGAGCGTCTGGTAGCGGTCGCCCCGCTGCACGCCCTCCGTGAGCTCGCCAATGGCCCTGGGCTGGTCTCCCTCGGGCCGGTGGTCGCTGACGATCTGGAACTCAGGCATATCCGCGAGGTTTAACACCCTCGCGGGGCGAAACACTGGACATTTGTACCCGCCCGTCGAGCGGCGGACGGAGCGGTTCCCGCCCTACTTCGATGCCCCCTCGGAGGGAGGTGTCCGGGGGGCCTTGAGTGCCTCCAGCGCCTCCAGGCGAGCGGCCTCGAACTCGTCCCCCTTGTTCCAGCGCGGCAGCTCCGTCGCGCGCGCGACGTGGGCTCCGAGCAGGAAGAACAGGCGCGCGTCCTCCACCGCGCCCGTCATGTCCCAGTCCGGGCGCAGCTCGTCGGAGGGCTGGTGGTAGTGCTTCGCCTCCCAGGCCTCGCGCTGCTGGCGGCCCCAGCCTTCCGGGCGACCGATGAAGTCCATGCCGCTGCCGAAGTAGGCGGCGGGGATGCCGCGCCTGGCGAAGTTGAACTGGTCCGAGCGGTAGAAGAAGCCCCGGTCCGACAACTGGTCCGCCTTCACCACTCGGTTCTGCGTCTTCGCCAGCGCGGTGATGACACCGTCCAGGTTGGACTTGCCCAGGCCGATGACGGTGATGTCGCGCGTGCGGCCGTGGATGTTGGCGCCGTCGATGTTGACGTTGGCGGCGACGCGGCCGGCGGGCACGGGCGGGTGCTCGGCCAGATATTGCGAACCCAGGAGGCCCTGCTCCTCCGCTGCCACGGCGGCGAAGAGGATGGAGCGTCGTGGAGCCTGGGGCATCGCACGGTAGGCCCGCGCGACCGCGAGCATCGCTGACACGCCCGCCGCGTTGTCGAGCGCGCCGTTGTAGATGGTGTCCTCGCCCGGCTTGCCACCCTCCTTCTTGCCCAGGTGGTCATGGTGCGCGCTGTAGAGCACCACCTCGCCTGACAGCTTCGCGTCGCTTCCGGGCAACATCGCCAGCACGTTGGCCGTGGGACGGCGGCGCACGTCGTTGGCGAAGCGCGTGGACACCGTCACGCCCAGCGGCACCGGCTGGAAGTCGCGCGACTGCGCGGAGGCCCGGAGCGTCTCCAGTTCTCGACCCGCGAGCTGCAACATCCGACGCGTGGCGTCCTCCGTCGTCCAGGCCTTCACCTGGAGGCGGGGGCCCGACGTCGCGGGCAGCTCGAACTGCTCGCCCGTCCACGACGACTGCACCACCTGCCACGGATAGCCCGCGCTGGCGGTGGTGTGGAGGATGATGGCGCCCGCCGCGCCCACCTTCGCCGCCTGCTCGTACTTGTAATCCCAGCGGCCGTACCAGAGCCGCGTGCGGCCCGCGAAGAGGTGGGGATCATCCTCGGGGTCGCTGTTGAGGATGAGCAGCGTCTTGCCGCGAAGGTCCATCCCCTTGAAGTCGTCCCACGCGTACTCGGGCGCCTGGATGCCGTAGCCGACGAAGACCAGCTCGGACGCCTCCAGCTTCGACTCCGGCACCTGCACGCCGGACACCGCGATGAAGTCCTCGTGGAACTTCAGCTCCGCCGTGCCCAGCGGCGCGCGAATGGACATCGTCTCCGGATGGCCGGTGACGCCCACCAGGTCGAACGGCTGGAAGTACGTGCCGTCCGTGCCCGCGGGCTTCATCCCCAGGGCCTCCAGTTGCGCGGCGATGTACGCCTGTCCCAGCGCGTCGCCCCGGGTGCCGGGGCCTCGGCCCTCGAGCAAGTCACTCGCGAGAAAGCGCACGTGCGCGCGCAACACGTCCGGGTCGATGCTGCCCGCGGCGACCTTCTCCGCGGGGGTGCTCAACGGCGCGCGCTGCGCGAGCGCGGGAACGGACGTCAGGGCCAGGAACAGTGACAGCAGGTGCTTCATGGTGCCCCGAGCCCTAACACGAAGGCCCGGGGCGCCGCAGCCCTTCAGCCCTGAGCGGCCGCCACCTTCCACGAGGTGCCGCCCGCCGTATCCATGATTTCCACGCCCTTCTCCTTCAGCGTGGCCCGCACGCGGTCCGCCGCGGCGAAGTCCTTCGCGGCCCGAGCGGCCGTCCGCTCGCCCAGCAGCCGTTCGACTTCCGCCACGTCGATGCCGCGCTCGCGCACCGCGCGCTCACGACGGCGCAGGAGCCACGCGCTCGGGTCGTCCTCGAACAGGCCGAGCACACCGGACACCTTGCGCACGTCCTCGCGCAGCGCCTGGAGCGTGCGCCCCACCATCGGCTTGTCCTTCACCGGCGGCTTGTCGGTCAGCTCGTTCATCAGATTGAAGAGGCCTGACAGCGCGCTCATGCCTCCCGCGCTGTTGAAGTCGTCGTCCATGGAGGACTCGAATTCCGCGAGGAAGCGATGCGGCTCGCCGTGGAGCGCGCCGGTGCCGAAGTCCTTCCCGGTGATGCGCTCATCCGCCTTGCGCAGCGTCTCGTAGAAGTACTCCATGCGCGACTCCGCGTCGGCCAGGGCCTTGTCGGAGAAGCTCAGCGGATGGCGGTAGTGCGTGGAGATGAAGAAGAAGCGAAGGGCCTCCGCGTCCACCTTCTCCAGCGCGTCGCGCAGGCGCACCACGTTGCCCAGCGACTTGGACATCTTCGCGCCTTCGAGGTCCAGGAAGCCGCAGTGCATCCAGTACTTCGCGAACTCCTGCCCGTTGGCGGACTCGCTCTGCGCGATTTCGTTCTCGTGGTGGGGGAAGATGAGGTCCAGCGCCCCGCCGTGGATGTCGAACGTCTCGCCGAGGTACTTCGCGCTCATCGCGGAGCACTCGATGTGCCAGCCCGGACGCCCGGGGCCCCACGGGCTCTCCCACGCGGGCTCGCCCGGCTTGGCGGCCTTCCACAGCGCGAAGTCGAGCGGCTCTCGCTTCAAATCTCCAGGCTGCACGCGCTCACCGACGCACAGCTCGTCCAGGTGCCGCTTGGACAGCTTCGCGTAGTCCTTGTCCGCGCTCACCGAGAAGTACACGTCGCCGTGGGACGCGTAGGCGAAGCCCTTGTCCACGAGCTTCTGGATGATGGCGATGATTTCGGGGAGGTGGTCGCTCACCTTCGGCGCCACGTCCGGCTCCTGCATGTGGAGCGCCTTGGCGTCCTCGCGGAAGATCTCCACGAAGCGCGAGGCCAGCGCCACCGGGGCCTCGCCCGTCTCGTGCGCGGCCTTGATGATTTTGTCGTCCACGTCCGTGAAGTTCCGGACGTAGCGGACCTTCAGGCCCCGGTACCGGAGGTAGCGGACCACCACGTCGAAGGACGTGAAGGTGCGAGCGTTCCCGATATGGATGTAACTGTAGACAGTAGGACCACAGACGTAGACCCCGACGCAGCCCGGTACAGCGGGCTCCAGCAGCTCCTTCTGCATGGTCATCGTATTGAAGAGCCGGATGGGTGGGGGAGTCACTTGCGCCATTCCTCCTGGGGGGTCCGTCTTTGTGCGTGTGACCGCCACTCTAGATTCGCGGTCCCTGAACAGGCCAGCATTCACGAGGTCCTCGGTGCCGGGAGCCCCCCGGAATCCACCGGACCTGGACAACTTCGGACGACCCGGGCCTGAGAACCTTCCAGCCGGTCCTCAATCAGCGAGAATGGTGTTCATGGCTCCAGCGAATCCCAAGCGCCCGCC
>NZ_JABXEM010000368.1:0-8611 GCF_013372595.1 Myxococcus sp. AM011 | reverse complement strand
AGCCGGGGCGGGGTGGGGGCTACGCTCGCGGGAGGGCGACGTCTGTCCCCTGGTTGAGGAGTCCCATGTCCCGTCATCAGTTCAGTCGGAGCGAGTTCCTGTCGTTGACCAGCCTGCTCGCGGGGAGCGCGCTCTGGGGTGCCCCGGCGGGTGCCGCGGCGCCCGCGCCGACGAAGGCTCCGGCTCGGAAGGAGATGAAGGGGTTCCCCGCCGAGCCCTCGCGAGCGGAGGTGGAGGAGGTCCGCCGGGCCTGTCGTGGCTCACTCACGGGGGTGCTCGCGGCGGATGACCCGGGCGCGGAGCTCATCGCCGTGGGCGAGTGGATGCGGCGCCAGGGCGTGACGGGGGACTTCTACGGCAACAGCGAGTTCATCGACGGCTTCGAGAAGAAGGTCGCGGGGATGCTGGGCTTCGAGGCGGGCTGCTACATGCCCACCGGCACCATGGCGCAGCTCATCGCGCTGCGGAGCTATGCGGACGCGTTGAAGAACCGGAACTTCGGCGTCCACCCGTCGTCACACCATGTGCTGCACGAGGACAGCGCCCACGTCGTGTTGCATGGGCTGCATGACGTCATCGTCTCTCCGTGGACGCGGCCGTTGCTCGCCAG
Source organism: Myxococcus sp. AM011 (assembly GCF_013372595.1). Taxonomy (NCBI): domain Bacteria; kingdom Pseudomonadati; phylum Myxococcota; class Myxococcia; order Myxococcales; family Myxococcaceae; genus Myxococcus; species Myxococcus sp. AM011. The sequence goes on along the minus strand of NZ_JABXEM010000368.1, from coordinate 8,001 downwards.
GGATGTGCTGGAGTCACCGGAGCCGCTCGGCGTCGTGAGCGTCGAGCTGCCGGTGCGGTGGCTGGGCGGCCAGCTCCAGACGTGGGAGCAGTTGGAGGAGCTGAAGAAGACGTGCCGCGAGAAGGGCGTGAAGCTCCACATGGACGGGGCCCGGCTGTGGGAGTGCCAACCCTTCTACAATCGGCCCTTCCCGGAGATCTGCCAGGGCTTCGACTCCGTCTACGTGTCCTTCTACAAGCGGGTGGGGGCGCTGGGTGGCGCGATGCTGGTGGGAGGCCGCGACTTCATCCGCGAGGCGCGCATCTGGCGGCACCGGCATGGAGGCAACCTCTTCCACCTGACGCCCTACGTCGCCTCCGCGGCCATGCGGCTGGACGCGGCGGTGGCGCGAGTCCCCGCGCAGGTGAAGCGCGCGAAGGCGCTGACCGAGGCCCTGGCGGCCGACACCCGCCTCACTGTCCTGCCGCGTCCGGTGCAGACGAACATGTTCCGGGTGTTCGTGCGCGGGGACGCGAAGACGCTCTCACTGCGCGCCTTCTACGCGGCGCGGGACACGGGCGTCTGGCTGGGAGGCTTCAGTCCCACGCGGGTGCCCGGCGTCGTGGAGACGGAGCTTCAGGTGAGTGAGGGCCTGGACAACGTCTCCGATGCGGACGTCATCCGTGCCTACCGGAGGTTCCTCGACGAGGCGGCGTGAGGGAGGGTGGTTGCTCGGCTGGATGCTTGTCCGTCGGGTGGCCGCCGCCATTGCGGAGGGCGGAAGCTGCGTTAACTCAAAGGTATGACCGAAGCACTTCCCACCACGCGCGACTTCATGATTCCCGAGGGTTGCCCCGTCTGTGCGGCGGACCTGCCGGTACGTGTCACGGCGGCGGGTCCCAGCGGCGTCTGCAAGCACTGCGGATGGCTGGGGCGGCCCCTCATCACCGTGACGCACAAGGGGCTGCGCGTCAGCTACGAGGGCGCGCAGGCCTGAGTTCAGCCCGCCTGCGCCGTGGGTGACTCCTCCGGCTGTGGCTCCGCCGGAGTGGGGCGGCCCGCCGTCTCCAGCCGGTCCACCTTCCTCAGTTCGGGGAAGCCCCAGGCCCAGATGGCGACGATGGCCAGCGTGCCCAGGGCTCCCGTGACGACGGCCGGAATCGCGCCCACGTGTTCCGCGAGCCAGCCCGCGCGGAACTCGCCCAGCTCGTTGGATGCGCCGATGCACATCATGTTCACGGCGCCCACGCGCCCGCGCATCTCGTCTGGCGTCGCCATCAGCTCCAGCGTGTGGCGCACCACCACGCTCACCATGTCGGCCGCGCCCGCGATGGCCAGCGCCACCAGGGACAGCGGCAGCGACTTGCTCATGCCGAACACGAGTGTCGCCGCTCCGAAGATGGCGACCGCCGTGAACATCTTCCATCCGGCCCGGCCGCCCAGGGGACGCATCGCCAGCATGACGGCCACCACCGCCGCGCCCGCGGCCGGCGCGCACCGCAAGAGGCCCAGCCCCCAGGGGCCCGTGTGCAGCACATCCCGCGCGTAGATGGGCAGCAGCGCCACCGCGCCTCCCAGCAATACGGCGAAGAGGTCCAGCGTGATGCTCCCCAACAGCAACCGCTGCCGGCGCACGAAGCCCAGGCCCGCCACCAGCGTGGAGAAGGACAGCGGCTGCGACGAGGCCCGCCCGGTCCGCACCTTCAACGAGAGGATCCACACCACCGTCAGCGCGCAGAGCGACGCGGAGCCCAGGTACGCCCCGGTGGCTCCCGCCCAGCCATAGAGGACTCCGCCGACCGCCGGGCCCGCGATGGTGGCCACCTGCCACGTCGTGGAGTTCACGGCGACCGCGCGCGTCAGCTCGTTCTTGGGCACCAGGTGCGGCGTGAGCGCTCCGCCAGCGGGGGCATAGAACGCGCGGGCCGTTCCGAAGAGGACCAGGACGCCGTACACGAAGCGCACGTCCGTGATGTGGCCCAGGGAGAAGGACAGCAGCGCGAGGCTGCACAGAAACATCACGCTCTGACAGATGGCCAGGATGATGCGGCGGTCGAACCGGTCGGCGACCTGTCCACCAATCAGACAGAAGGCAAGGAAGGGCACGAACTGGGCGAGCCCCGTGTAGCCCAACGCCAGGGCGCTGCCCGTCACCTCATAGACCTGCCAGCCGATGGCCACGGACTCGATCTGCATGGCGAGCACCGCGCAGAGCCGGGCGATCTGGTACGTGCGGAAGTCGCGATGGCGGAAGACAGAGAGGGAAGGGGCGGCGGTCTCGGACATGCTGGAGCGGGGCTGTAACGCACACCCGGTGGGCTTTCCAGTCACAGTGCGAGGACGAGCGGACGGGCACACGGGCCGCCTGTTCCCTGGTCGCGGCTCCCCACGGACGGCGCGTCCTGGACTACGGTAGCGCCCCCCTTTCGAGGTGTGACTCAGGCCGACGTCTTGTGGAAGCGGCGCGAGGCCACGGCCATCATCAAGGCGCCGAACACGGCGAGCGCGAGCACCTGCCGCCACAAGTCCGGCAACCCCGCCTCCTTGAGCAGCACACCTCGGAGCACCTCCACGTAGTAGCGCACGGGGTTCAGGTACGTCAGCCACGCCAGCCAGCCCGGCATCGCGCGGATGGGGCTCATCACTCCGGACAAGAGCACCGCGGGCAGGACGAAGAGGAACCCTCCGACGAACGCCTGTTGCTGCGTGCGGCTCACCGTCGCGATGAGCAGCCCGACGCCCAGGGTGGACAGCAGGTAGAAGAGGGTGGCCACCGCGACGAGCGTGAGGCTTCCGCGCAGGGGCACCTTGAAGACCCAGGCGCCCACGCTCAGCGCGAGCCCCACGTCCACCAGGCCAATCAACAGGAACGGCGTCACCTTGCCGGCCATCAGGATGCCGGGACGCAGCGGTGTCACCTGGAGCTGCTCCAGTGTCCCCGTCTCGCGCTCGCGGGACAGGCCCATGGCCATGATGACCGTGGTGACGATGAGCAGCAGCATCGCCGCGATGCCCGGCACCACGTACACGGACGTGGACAGCTCCGGGTTGTAGAGCACGCGTGGCACCAGCTCCACGGGGGAGCGGGGCGGTGTCTCTCCCTGTGCCTGGGCCTGCGCCCGCGCCAGTTGCATCGCCTTGAGCACCGCGTACTGCGCCACCGCGTTCGCCGCGACGGACGAGCGCGTCGGGTCCGAGCCATCCACCAGCGCCTGCACCTGCGCGCCGTGGCCTCGCAGCAAGTCTTTCTGGAAATCCCGAGGGAAGATGAGCGCCACGGAGGCCTCGCCGCGCTCCAGGGCCTCCTCGGCGGCGAGCTCGTCGGAGACCTCGGCCTTCAAGTCGAGCGTGTCCCCGGCGAGCTGGGAGCGCGCGTAGTCGCGGCTCTCCGCCGTCTTGTCCCGGTCCACCACCACCGTGGGGACATGGCGCACGTCGAAGTTCACCGCGAAGCCGAGCAGGAAGAGCTGCATCAGCGGCGCCAGCGTGATGAGCGCCATGACCCGGCGATCTCTCGCCGTCTGGCGCACCTCCTTCACCACCACCGCGCGGTACTGCACCACCAGCGGATGCATGTTCGCAAAGCCTCCCTTCAGTCCAGTCGGCGCTGGAAGCGGCGGGTCGCCACCACCAGCATGAGGGCCGCGAACAGGGCCAGGGCCACCAGTTGCGGCCACAGTACGTCCAGGCCATTGCCGCGCAGGAGCACCCCGCGCAGCGTCGCCACGTAGTACCGCGCGGGAATCAACGTGCTGATGAGCTTGAGCGGGGGCGGCAGGTTCTCGATGGGGAAGATGAAGCCCGACAGCAGCATCGACGGCAGCACGGACGTCATCGTCGCCACCTGAGTCGCCACCACCTGGTTGCGCGTCACCACCGAGATGAGCAGCCCCTGTCCGAGCATCCCCACCAGGAACAGGACCGAGCCCAGGCTCAGCGCGACGAGGCTCCCTCGCACCGGAACGTCGAACACCCACGCGCCCACCGTGAGCACCAGCAGCACCTGGAGCAGGCCGATGCCCAGGTAGGGGAGCAGCTTGCCCACGACAATCTCGAGTCGACCCACGGGCGTCGCGAAGAGCTGCTCCATCGAGCCTCGCTCCCACTCGCGCGCCACCGTCAGCGCGGTGATGAGCACCGCGACGATGGCCAGGAGATATGCCGCCAGCCCGGGCACCAGGAACATCGCCGAGCGCGCGTCCGGGTTGAACAGCGTGCGCACGCGTGCTTCCAGCGGAGGCGCGGCCACCTGTATCGAGCCTCCCAGTTTGCGGCCCGCCATCTCCACCAGGGCCTGGGCCTTGGCGAGCGCCTGCGTGGCCGAGTTGCCGTCCGCGCCATCCACCAGCAACTGGACCTGGGCGCCTCCGCGCTTCACGTCCTCGGCGAACCCCTTCTTGATGAGGAGCACGCTCATCGCGGTGCCTCGGCGCAGCGCACCGACTGCTTCGTCCGGCGACGTTCCGTCCTGGACGACCACGAACTCCTGGGACGCGGTGACCTGACGCACCAACTCTCGCGACAGGTCCGTGCGGTCCTGGTCGACGACGGCCAGCTCCAGGTGGTCCACGTCGAAGCTGATGCCGAAGCCGAACAGCACCAGCATCACCACCGGCATCGCCAGGGCCAGGTAGAGGGTGCGGATGTCGCGGCGGATGTGCAGCACCTCCTTGCCCGCCATCGCGAGGATGCGACCCACCCGACGATTCACGCGTGTCGAGGCCATGGGCTTCAGTCCTCTCCCCGCTGCGCGCGGGCCGTGAGCGCCAGGAATACGTCGTCCAGCGTGGGCGCCGAGTCCTCCATCTCCAGCGGGTCCACGCCGCGTGCTCGCAGCCATTCCGCCAGGCTTTCCGCGGGCAGGCGCTCCGGGTCCACGCGCACGGTGGCTCCAGAGCCGAAGCGGCTCACATCCAGCACGCCCGCCATGCCACGCAGCGAGTCCAACGCCGGGGCGAGGCGCGGGCCTCGCACCTCCAGCACCCGACCCGGGGCGTGCGTCCGCTTCAGTCCCTCGGGCGTGTCCAGCGCCACCAGCTTCCCGTCCACCATGATGCCGATGCGGGCGCAGTTCTCCGCCTCGTCCATGTAGTGCGTGGTGACGAAGACGGTGGTGCCGCGCGAGGCGAGGTCGCGAATCAGCTCCCAGAAGGAGCGGCGCTGCACCGGGTCCACACCCGCGGTGGGCTCGTCCAGGAAGACGATGCGAGGCCGGTGCAGTACCGCGCTCGCCAGCGCGATGCGCTGCTGCATGCCTCCGGGCAGCGCCCCCGTCACCTCGTCCTGCACGGCGCCGAGCTGCATCCGCTCCACCATCTCCCCGATGCGCGTCTCCAACTCCCGGCCATGGGCGCCGTAGGCGGAGGCGAAGAACTCCAGGTTCGCCCTCACGCTCAGGTCCAGGTACAGCGAGAACTTCTGGGACATGTAGCCGATGCCGGCCTTCACGCGCTCGGGCTCCTTGTCCACGTCGAAGCCCGCGACGCGCGCGCTGCCACCGGTGGGCTTCAGCAGGCCGCACAGCATCCGGATGGTGGTGGACTTTCCCGCGCCGTTGGCGCCCAGGTAGCCGAAGATTTCGCCCGCGCCCACCTCGAAGCTCACGTCATCCACGGCGGTGAAGTCTCCGAAGCGCCGCGTCAGGTGATGCACCTCGATGGCCGGAGTCACGCGGCCCTCCCGCCATCGCGCTTCTCGACGAGGGCCAGGAACACCGCCTCGAAATTGGACGCCGCCGCCCCGTGCTGGCGCGCCAGCTCCCGAGGGTCTCCCTCCGCGATGAGCTCTCCCGAATAGAGCAGACCCACCCGGTGGCACCGCGCCGCCTCGTCCATGTACGGAGTGGACACCAGCAGCGTCATGCCCTCGTGGACCAGGCCATACAGCAGCTCCCACAGCTCGCGGCGGCTCACCGGGTCCACGCCGTTGGTGGGCTCGTCCAGCAGCAGCACGCGGGGGCGGTGGAGCAGGGCGCACGCCAGCGCCAGCTTCTTGTACATGCCGCCCGACAGCGCGTCCGCGCGCCGGTCCGTGAATCGGCCCAGTCGGGTGATGTCCAGCAGTCGCTCGCGTCGCTCGGCGAAGTCCTGGTTCGACAGACCGAACAGCCGCGAGAAGAAGCGCAGGTTCTCGTCGACGCTCAAGTCCCCGTAGAGCGTGTTCCGCTGCGGCACCAGCCCCAGGGACTCACGCACCGAGGAGCGCGTGTCCGCCGGGTCCTCGCCGAGCATCCGCACACGCCCCGCGTCGGGGAGCAGCAGCCCCGCCATCAACCGGATGGCCGTCGTCTTCCCCGCGCCGTCCGGCCCCACCAACCCGTAGACCTCGCCGGTGTGGACGGCCAGCGACACGCCCTTCAACGCCTGCGCGGCCCCGAAGGCACGGCGCACATCCTCCATCGACACGTCCACATCGGGGCTGTTGCTCATGGCCGTTGCTCCGCCACCGCCGCGTCGTTCACGGGCCCCAGGGTGATGTCCACGGGCATGCCCGGAAGCAGCACGCCTTCGGGCGCGTCGATGTGCACCTCGACGGGATAGACGAGCCTGTCCCTGTCGCCGCGCGTCTGCACGTTGCGAGGAGTGAAGGCGGCCTCGCGCGCCACGGTGACGACGCGTGCCTGGAAGGTGCGGTCGGGATACGCGTCCGCGCGCACCGTGGCGGACTGCCCCGGCATCGCCGCCGCCAGCTCCGCGTTGGGCAGGTAGAAGGTCGCTTTCGGTCGGTGCGTGTCCACCAGTCGAGCGACGACCGCACCGGGCAATGCGAGCTCGCCGACCTCCAAGGGCAGCGTCTCCACCGTGCCGCTCAGCGGCGCGCGCAGCTCGCACTCCGCCACCGACACCTGGGCCCGGCGCACCGTGGCCTCCGCGGCCTGGATGGCGCGCAGGGCGGACTCGGCCTGCTGGACACTGGCGCGCTCCTGCTCCGTCGCGGCGCGGGCCTGTCGGGACGCCGCGGTGCTCGCGTGTTTCGCCGCCGAGAGCTGCTGCTCCAGGGACTGGGCCTGGGCTCGCGCCTGGTCCAACGCGGCCGCCGTCGTCGCATCTCCCATCTGTTGGAGCCGGTCCGCTTGTCGCTGCGCCAGTCCATGCTGGTCCGCCAGTGAGGCAATCTGGGCCTGGCTTCCCTCGGCCTGCGCGGCCACGGCCTCGCTGCTTCGTCCCGCGGCCACCGCCACCGCGCGCGCACCGTCTGCTTGCGCCTGCGCCATGGCCAGTCGCGCGGTGGCTTCACTCAACCCCGCTTCGGGCTCCGTGCAATCCAGCGTGACGATCACCGCGTTCTTTTCCACGCGGGCGCCTTCCTCCACATGCCGCGTCACCACTCGCGCATTGAGCCGGGCCCGCACGTCCACCGCCGTGCCCTCCACGACGCCCGAGCCTCCAGCAGGCCCTTCCGCGGCCCGTCGGTCCTTCAGGATGCGCACCCCCAACAGGGTGGCGAGCACCACCACCAGGACCACGAACACCACGACGGCACGTCGCATGGAGCCTCTCCTCGATGCCGCGGTTTCCCCCCGCGGTGACGCCCGCCCTGATGGCAAGGCCCATGCCAGCACTCTCACGCCGAGCGTGCTCGCCTGGGTGTCGGAGGCCCGCGCGGAACCCCTGCCGGAAACCCGGCACCCCGCCGGAAGGCCGACACCCATCAGGCGTGTCGGCGATGGCGCTGCTCGCCTCGGAGGAGAAGGTGCGCATGCCTCGTGAGAGGGGCGTCCTTCCGAGGAGCGGAGGGGCTTTCACCACGGCATCTTCATGCTTCTTCACGGGCTCGTTCGAACCCGCCATGGCACCTTGCGCCTGCCTTCTTCGGAGGATGGGGAAGGTGGCATCGCCATTGCTCATGAACCGCGCGCCACATCCCGTGCGCATCTCGTTGAAGGCGAAGAGGCCCCATGCTGCTCGACATGTACCTGTACTTCTGCCTGCCGCTCACCCGCCCGATTCAGCAGGGGCCCAAGCCCAAGACCGCGCCCCGACGGAGACGAGCGAGCGGACGCGCTGTCGCACCCTCCCGGCC
>NZ_JABXEM010000367.1:0-8675 GCF_013372595.1 Myxococcus sp. AM011 | reverse complement strand
TATAAGAGACAGCCCCGGCCCGCCGGCGTGGCTCCCGCCCCCTCGCCGCGTCCGGCGGGGGTGACGCCCGGCGCCCGTCCGATGGCACCGCGAGCACCCGGAGGACCCGGCGGACCCGGTGCCCGTCCAGGAGGCTTCGGTGGCCGGCCCGGAGGCTTCCGCTCCTCCACGCCGCGGCCTCCGCCCACGCCCGAGCAGATCCTCGCGCTGGCGCAGCGCGAGCATGTGCCCGCGCGCATCGCCAAGGGTGAGCTGGAAGGGAAGATGAAGGCGCGCATCTGGCGCAAGCTGCACGCCGAGGAGGCGAAGCGCTTCGACCAGGTCTACGAGCTGATGGGCCAGACGCCGGACCTGTCGCTGGGGGATGCCTTCGGCGTGCTCCAGAGCGGCATGACGGTGGCGGAGTTCATGGCGCGCAAGGAGCGCACCCAGCGCAAGGCGGCCATCAAGCAGGCGCGCGGCGAGGTGGACAACGCCGTGGTGGCGGAGCTGCTCGGCGGCTTCATCTCCGGCAAGGTAGAGGTGTCCGTCGTCCTGGCGGAGCGCTCGCTGCTGGACACGCTCGTCGCCGAGGAGCCCATCGCCTTCACGCTGGAGCGCACCGGGCGGCTGGAGAAGCTGCAGGTGGTGCTGCTGGCGCGCCGCGCCGAGTGGGAGCGACTGCTGCCGAGCCTGGAGCGCGATGCCAAGCTGACGCAGAAGCCGTCCACGGTGGCGCGTCAGCCGGACAAGCGTCCGTACTCGGACCCGCGCGCGTTCCTGGACCACCTGGGCGACACGGTGAAGCTGGTGCTGCGCAACGGCATCACCCTCCAGCTCCCGCTGATGCACGTGGGCCGGTTCGACCTGCTGCTGGGTGAGCCGGGCCACGAGGTCTTCGTCCCACTCCACGCCCTGCTCAAGTTCGAGCCGGGTCCCTCGAGCGCTCCCGCCGACGAGGCCTGAGGGCCCTGAAGTCGGGGGCGCAGGCCCCTCTCAACTCCGCCAATCCTTCGTTCGCTCGAGGCACCTCATGCGCCCCTTCTTCTCCCGCATCATCAAGCCCTGGCTCGCGCTGGCCGCGACAGCCGCCATGGTGGGTGCCACGCAGCAGGGGTGCACCAAGGGCGCGCCCGCCGCGGCCGAGACTCCCGCCGCGCCCACCGTCCCCGAGAAGCGGGAGAACGGCGTGCGAGTGGTGGAGCTGACGGTGACGGAGAAGGGCTACGAGCCCAGCCCCGTGACGCTGAAGAAGGGCGAGCCGGTGAAGCTGGTGGTGACGCGCACGACGGACCAGACATGCGCCACCGAGGTGGTGATGGACGGCTACGACATCAACACGCCGCTGCCGCTCAACCAGCCGGTGGACATCTCCTTCACACCCAAGGAGTCCGGAAAACTCGTCTACGGGTGTGCCATGGGGAAGATGATTTCCGGCGTTTTCCTGGTGGACTGAAGACGTAGGCCGAAATCTGGGCAGCGCGCGGGGAAGCGTTAGTCTCCCGGCCCTGCATGGGCGGCGCGGCGGAGCTCTTCACGCGGCATGTGTTTCTCGACCTCGAAACCACGGGGTTGGATCCACGTGCCGACGAAATCATCGAGCTGGGGTGTCTCTTCTTCGAGAACGGACGCGAGGTGGACCGCTTCGCGCGGCTCTACTCGGCGTCGCGGCCCCTGCCTCTCACCATCCGGCGGCTGACGGGCCTGACGGACGCGGACCTCGCGGGCCGGCCCCGTTTCGGGACTGACATCGAGGAGCTGCGAAGTCGGCTCACGGGCTGGACGGTGGTGGCGCACAACGCACCGTTCGAGAAGGGCTTTCTGCCGGACTTGCTGGGCCCCATCCGCGCGCCGGTGCTCGACTCGTGCGAGTTGATGCACTACCTGCACCCGGAGCTGACCAGCCACTCGCTGGAGTCGCTGCTGCGCTGGGCCGGGCTGGGCATCCGCCAGCCGCACCGCGCGCTGTCCGACTGCGAGGCGGTGCATGCCGTGCTCGTGCAGACGATGGACCGCTTCGTGCGCGAGGGCCGGGGCGAGGATGTCTCGGACCTGCTGGCCACGTTGGACCCCCGGGCCGCGCGGCGACTGGGCCTTCCGGAGACGGACGGCGGCGCGTTCGACTACGAGGAGTGGCCGCTGCTGGAGCTGCTGTCGCGACTGAGCGAGGCCTGTCGTGCCGCTCCCGCGTCGCTGGCCCTGGAGACTCAAGGGTTCCTGCGCGGGAAGCCCGAGCGGCGACGCGCGGCGGGTGTCCCGTCCCTCCCCGAGCCGGAGGCCGAGGCGCCGGTGCTTCCGGTGCGGGCCGAGGAAGTGACGGCGGTGCTGGGTGCGGGCGGTGCGCTGGAGCGGATGGAGGAAGGATTCAGGAGTCGGGCCGCGCAGCTCGAGATGGCGCAGGCGGTGGCGCGCGCGCTGTCGGACGGCGAGCAGGTGGCGGTGGAGGCGGGCACGGGGACGGGCAAGTCGCTCGCGTACCTGGCACCCGCGGCCCTCTTCGCCGCGCGCAACGGGCGCAAGGTGGGCGTGGCTCCGCACACGAAGACGCTCCAGGACCAGTTGCTGGAGAAGGACCTGCCCCGGCTCCACAAGGCGATGGGCGGAACCTTCGGCTACGCGCTGCTCAAGGGACAGTCGAACTACCTGTGCCGACGTCGCGCGCTGGAGGCCACGCGCGTGGAGCCGGGCATGGGGCACTCCGCGCGCGCGCCTCGCGCGTATCTGCGCGCGTACCTGCGCCGCAGCGTGGATGGCGACATGGACCGGCTGAGCCACTGGTTCCGCGAGCGCTTCCCCGTGCTGATGGGCCTGACGCCCGCGGTGCGCTCCGAGGCCGCGACGACGCTGGGCGAGAAGTGCCCGCACTACCACCGTTGCTTCTACCATTCGGCGGTGGCCCAGGCGCGTGAGGCGGACGTGCTGGTCATCAACCAGTCGCTCGCCTTCGCGTGGCCCGCGCGCTACCCGAAGCTGGAGCACCTGGTCCTCGACGAGGCGCACGAGGTGGAGGACGTGGCCACCACGGCCCTCACCGTGGAGCTGTCGGACCTCGCGTTCCAGCGGCTCACCGAGCGACTGCACGGACGCGATGGACGCCACGGCCTCTTCGCGGAGCTGCGCCGGGCCCTCTCGGCGTCCCGTCGCGAGGAGTCGCGCGCGCTGATGGGCCAGGTGGAGGACGCGCTGCGCCGGCTGATGGACGAGGCGCGGGACTTGGGCGCCCGGGTGACGGAGCTGTGTGAACCCTCGGCCACCACCGCGGGCGAGGACCCCGACGAGGGCGCGTATGCCCCGGAGCTGCGCGTGACGGAGGCGGTGCGCGCGCTGCCCACGTGGGAGCCGGTGCGCGACGGATTGGAGCTGGTGCGCGGCGCGCTGCAGGCGCTGCACACGCTGCTCGCGGTGCGAGTGCTGGAAGCGCTGCCGGAGCTCGCCACGAGGATGCCCCCGCTGGAGCGCGAGCTGTCCGGAGCCACCACGGAGCTGGGCGAGCTGGCGACGCTGGCGCAGGAGCTCTCGGGCGAAGCAGCGGCGGGGCGGTGCTACTCCGCGACGGCCGAGCCTCGGCGGCAGCGCTGGAGCGTGGGTGCGCAGCCGGTGGATGTGTCCTTCCATGTGTCGCGCGACTTCGCGGCGAACAAGCGCGCGCTGGTGCTGACGTCGGCCACGCTGGGGCCCACGAGCCAGGGCTCGGGGACGCCCTTCGTGTTGAAGCGACTGGGGTTGGATGGACGCGGCGACCGGCCCGCGCCACGGCTGCTGCGCGCACCCTCCCCCTTCCAGCTCCATGAGCAGGCGTTGGTGGTGCTCGTCACCGATGCGCCGCGCGCGCACGAGGAGGCCTTCATCGACTGGGCCGCGACGCGGATTTCGGGCCTCGCGCAGACGATGGGTGGACGGCTGCTGGGCCTGTTCGCTTCCACGCGGCGCATGGAGCGCGTGGGCGCGGAGGCGCGGACTCGATTGGAGCCGCTGGGCATCGAAGTGCTGCGGCAGTCGCGTGGGCACAGTCGCTCGCTGGCGGCTCGGCAGGAGCGCGACACGGGCACGGTGCTGCTGGGCACGAAGAGCTTCTGGCAGGGCGTGGATATCCCCGGCCGAGGCGTGGGCTGCGTCTTCATCGACAAGCTTCCGCTGGAGCCCGCGCTGCGCCCGCTGGTGGCCGCGCGCGAAGAGCCGCTGTCCCGCTCTGGTGGCGAGTACCAGGGCTTCCTCCAGTACCGACTGCCGCGCGCGTTGCTGCTCCTGCGTCAGGGCGTGGGTCGACTCATCCGCTCCACCACGGACCGAGGCGTCGTCATCGTCGCGGACCCGGGCCACCCGAGCTACCGCGCGCACCTCATGGAAGCGCTCGACGGCTATCGCGTGGAGGCGCTGCCGTGGGCCCAGGCGCGCCTGCGCATCCATGCGGTGCTCAAGCAGACAGGGCTCACCGTGGACGTGGCCTCACCACCGTGAGGCTTCACAAGTCCGCTCCCGTGGACTCCTTCACGGAGTCATGGGGCATGGTTCACGCGCATTGCTCGATTCCTGCTTCGCGACACGTGCGGAAGTCCGTGGCGCGCGCTTTGCTCATCCACCTCGGGCATTGACGCGCGAGGCTGCCGACCCCACGCTTTCGGCGCATGGGACGGCACGCGGACAGAGTTCGTGGCGACGCCTTCCCTCGGGCTCCCACCCAGGAGGAGTGGGACGCGATGGGGCCCGAGGAGAGGGCGCAGGTGGTGGAGACACTGCCAGCGGAGGTGACGTACCGGGAGATGTCTCCGCCCGAGGGGGACTTGCATCAGGACGCGAAGCACCGCGTGTTGGATGTGCTCAGGCATCACTTCCGAAATCGGCGGCGCACGGCGTACGTCGGCTCGGAGCTGCCCGTGTATTACCCCGGGGAGCGCCGCTTCGCGCCGGACCTGCTGGTGGTGTTCGACGTCGAGCCACACTCTCGCGAGAAGTGGCTGGTGAGCCATGAGGGCAAGGGCCTGGACTGGGTGATGGAGGTCCACTCGGGCGGCAACCGGAAGAAGGACGCCGTGGTCAACGTGGAGCGGAACGCGCGGCTCGGCATCCGCGAGTACTTCATCTACGACGCGGGCCGGGAGCGGCTGGAGGGGTTCCGGCTGAAATCCGCCAAGGCCAGGACTTACGTTCCCCTCAAGCCGAAGCAGGGACGGTTCACCTCGAAGGTGCTGGGGCTCGAGTTCGAGGTCCGTGGCGACAAGATGTTCGTGTGGACCGGCGAGACGCTGTTGCTCGAGTCCACGGAGATGATTGACCAGCTCAAGGCCCGGATGGAGAAGGCCCGCCTGCGCAGGCAAGCGGAGGCCCGTCGACGTCGTCAGGCAGAGGCCCGGCTGCGGAGCAAGCTGGAACTGGCCCTCAAGGAAGCAGACCAGCTTCGCAAGGACGCCGAACAACAAATGGCGAAGATGAAAGCCGAGCTCCGCAAGCTGCGTCCCCGGAAGCACTGACCGGGGACGGCGTCGCGAGACTCAGGCCTCCAGGCGCGCGCGGAAGCGGGACTCCAGCGCGCGCAGTTCGTCGAGCGACTCTCCCGGCACGCCGGAGCGCTCCGCCGTCTCCAGCGCCTTCGCCAGCACCCGAGCATCCTCTTCGCTCTGGTCCCGCAGCTTCTGCATCATGCTCCGCGTCGCATCGAACAAGTCCCGCAGTTCGTCGCCGTCACGCAGGCCGTATTGCGGCGGGCGCAGCTTGCCGTCGAGCACATCGCCCACCATGCGCCGGATGCGCAAGAGCGGCCCGGCCAACCGATGCGTCACGACGATGGTGGCCAACGCCACCACGGCGATGAACCCCACCAGGAAGGCGCCCAGCACCCACCACGTCGCGCGCTGACGCCACTCCAGCTCCGCCCGCTGCGCGACGATGGCGGCCCGCTCCGCCTCGTAGGCCGCGTCGATGCCCTGCGCCTTCTCCCGGAAGGTGGCCTCGAAGGTCGGGTCGTCCATCCGCGCCAGCAGCTCGTTGGACAGGGTGGCGCCGGACAGCTCGCGGCTGACCTCGGCGGCCTTGGAGCGGGCCTCCACCGCCGTGGCCGTCTCCCGCATCAGGGCCCAGGCGGAGCGCACCAGGAACACGCCCAGCAGGGCCGACAACACCACCGTCACTCCGACCATGTACGCGGTCAGCTTGAGCTGGAAGCTCGTATCCAGGAGGAAGTTACGCCAGCGCCGCTTCGGGGCCGCCGCATGCGCCGTCGTGCTCGTCGTCATGTCTCGTTGCTCCACTCGAAGGTTTCCGCTGCTTCCTCCACCGCGCGCGGCACCAGCGCCTTGAGGAGGTCCGCGGGCTGCGCGCCCCCGGCCTTCACGTCCACCTGCCCCAGCAAGGACAGATCCGGGTAGCTCAGGCAGACGATGGCCACCCGCAACCCGCCCCCCTCCATCGCATGGACCTCCGGGGTGATGCGATAGCCATGCACGCCCAGCTTCTTCAGCGCGCCCTTCGCCGCCGCCTTGGACTCCTTGGCCGGCGCCAGGAGCGCCCCCCGGCGAATCAGCCGCGAGCGCAGCCGCGCCTCGGTGGCCTTCACCAGCTCCGCCGGCAGCGAGCGCGTCAGGTCCTTCATCCCCTCCAGCGAGACGTAGAAGCGGGGAGGTCGCGCCTGGTACTCCTTCAGCGCGCTCACCGCCTCGCGCACGGCCGCCTGCACCGCCGCGTCCGCCTCCGTCTTGTGGGCCTCCAGGCAGGGGAGCGCCGAGGACTCCTGCAGCTTCGCCAGGGACTTGGCGACCGCCGCGCGCACCAGCTCGCTCGGGTCCTTCAGGGCGCCACACAGCGGTGTCACCGCCTCCGGATCCTCGGTGGCCCCCAGCACCAGGGCCGCCTGGGAGCGGGAGCGCGGATCCTTGCCCTGCGTGAGCTGGCGCCCGAGGAACGCAAGCCGGGTGTCCCCCTGAGCGAGGGCCACGTGGGGCGCGACAAGCAACATGAGGAGGGGGAGGGCAGGCAGCCGCATGGCAGGGACGACGGAGAGTGTAGCGCCGTCTGCCCGCTGACGAACAGTTGCAGGATGCCTGGTCCACGCGCACCCACCTCCCCTGCTTGCGTAGGCGGGGTGGATCCGACATGGGGCCATCCTGGGGTAACGTGCGCACGTCCAGGAGGGCATGCCCGGTGTCATTCGCTTCCCGGTTGGAAGGTCTGCTGCAGCAAGTGGGGTTGAGCGGCGTGGTGGAAGAGGTGCGTTCGCGCCTGGGCTATGCGCGCCCGCAGGCCCCTTCCCACAACGGTGCCACCCATCCCGCACCCCGTCAGGTGGAGCGGCGGGACGCGCCGTCTCCCGCTCCCGTGGCCGTCGCGCCTCCCAGCGCGCCAGAGCCCACGCGCGTGGAGCGTACACCGCGCCCTCGCCCCATCGCCGAGGCGGAGAGCTTCCCCGCCGCCGAAGCCGTCGCCGCCGACCCACCCACTCCACGGGCCTCGAAGGCGGCGAAGAAGACCCGGGGCGTGAAGACCGCGAAGCCCGCCACCAAGGCCGCCAGCGCCAGGTCGGGCAAGAGTCCGGCGGCCCGGAGCAAGGCCCGAGCGAAGAAGAAGGGCGAGGCCGCCCCCGCGCCCCAGGCCGCGTCCTCCGCGGACACGGGCCAGGCCGTGAACCAGTTGATGGAAGCGCTCAAGGCCCACCCTCGCTACGAGGAGCTGCGCTCCGCGGGCAAGCTGAAGGATCAGCTGGTGCGCTCACTGATTCCGCTCTACCTGGCCCGCGCGGTGGCGCTGGACATGGAAGTGACGTCCGGAACGACGTCCCGCTTCTGGGGCGAGCTGGGCGTCACCTACGCCGCACCCAACGCCGCGAAGGCCCTGCGCCTGCACGCTGGCTACGCGCAGGACACCAAGAAGGGAAAGGCCATCACGCCCAAGGGCGTGCAGTACGTCGAGGAGGCCCTGAAGCGCCTGCGCGAGGAAGCCGCCTCCTGAAACACCCTCCGTGAGCCACCGAGGCGACTGTCCGCTCGGTGGCACTCCAGGGCCGTCATGGGCCAGCAGGGGTTCGCTGGCGGACGCTCTTCCGGACCGTGTGGCCGAGTGGCTGGCCCGGGCCAGGAGGCCCCCTAGATTGGCGCGGAGCAATGGCCACGACGCGCCCTTCACCCTGTACGGCTTGCCTCAATCTCCCCGCCTCCCTCATGGGAATGGCGAGCGAGGGCGTGGACCGCCGCAAGGTCGGAGGGCCTTCGGGCCGCTGGAGGGTGGCGCGGGGTGGGGCATGGGTCCAGACGCGCTGACCTTCTACCGGGCCGCGAGGCGGCTGAAGCGCCTGGGCGTGCCCATGCTTCCGAGCATGGTGGCCGCCGTGGGTGACCGGCTCCTGCACTGCCACGTCGACATCGACGCGAGGCTGCACTCCTCCGTGGGCCTGGGCTACGGCGGCGTGGGCGTGGTGGTGGCGCCGGGCGTGGAGGTGGGCGAAGGCAGCTTCCTGTCCCAGAACGTCAGCGTGGAGCCCCGGTTCGGCGAGTCGGGAGTCCCCCGCATCGGCCGAAACGTCTATGTGGGCGTGGGCGCGCAGATCATCGGTCCGGTGACGGTGGGAGACGGCGCGGTGATTGGAGCGGGCGCCCTGGTCATCTCGGATGTGCCCCCCATGGCCGTGGTGGCGGGAGCCCCGGCCCGGGTGGTGAAGCAGAAGGCCGCGAACGAACACTGAGGGGCGGACCCCACGCAAGGCGCGGGTG
>NZ_JABXEM010000366.1:0-8691 GCF_013372595.1 Myxococcus sp. AM011 | reverse complement strand
CCTGGCGGTGCCCCAGCCCGAGCAGCCCAAACAAGGCGCGGTGCTGAAGCGACGCGCGGACGCGAAGAAGCAACTGGGGCCAGTGAAGTTGACCTGGGCGGCGGTGCCCGGCGTGGAGCGTTATGAAGTCGAGGTCGCCCGGGATTCGGAAGGCGCGGCCGTCGTCACGCAGACGACCACGACGCCCGAGGTGACGATGCCCGCGCTGGCCGCCGGACGTTACTGGTGGACGGTGCGCGCGGTGGGCGGGGCGGGTCGTTCCGAGCCGTCGGCGGTCCGCCGGTTCGAGCTCGTCCCCGAGCGACTCCCAATCAACGTCAAGAAGGGCCCGTGGCAGTAGGCCCTGGAGGAGCCGCCCCGTGCGTCTGTTCAAAGCCATCCTCCTGTTGATGCTCGTCGTCAGCATCGTCCCCACGCTGATGGTGGGGTGGCTGTCCGTCTCCCACACGCGCGAGTTGCTGGTGCGCGACGCGCAGGAGCTGGCGCAGGAGCGGGTGAAGCAGCTTCGGCTCAAGGCCGAAATCTTCCTCGGCGAGCCCACCGAGGCCGTCATGGGCCTGGCCCGCGTGCCGAACTTCTTCGCCCTGCCCCTGCAGGCGCAGCAGACGCATCTGGCGTCGGTGCTCTCTCAGCGCCGCGAGGTGCTGGCCATCACCGTCTTCGGTCCGGACGGCAAGCGCCTCCCCGGACTCCAGGCCTTCTCGCGTCACGACGTGCCGCCCACCGCGCTCGCCTCGCACGAGGAGCGCGGCCGGGCACTGCTCGACGGAGGCATGGAGCGCCCGCGCTACTCCGACGTGGTGGCCACGGGAAGCGGTGGGCCGGTGCTGACGCTGGCCTTCCCCGTGGGAGAGCCCGTGAAGGGCTTCATCGCCGCTGACCTGTCGCTCGCGGGCCTGCGGCAGATGCTGGAGCAGGAGCGCGTGGGCAGCACCGGCTTCGCGTACCTGTCCGACAACCGCGGGCACCTCGTCGTCGGCGGAGGAGGTGTGGCGGCGCTGGGCGGGGACGTCTCCCAGCGCAGCCCGGTGGCGCACCTGCTGAGGCAGCTGGCCAGCACTCCGGACGCGGAGCTGTTCCACGTCGGCAACTTCGGCGAGGGCCGCGACGCGGTGGTGGCCGCGTACACGGTGCTGCCCGAGACAGGCTGGGCCATCGTCTCCGAGCAGCCGGTGGTGCACGCCTATCGACAGGTGGAGGCGATGGAGCGCCGCATCCTCATGGGCCTGGGCGCGGCCATCCTCGTCGCGCTGGTGCTGGCGGCCCTCTTCTCGCGCAACCTCACCCGCCCCCTCAAGGTCTTCACCGACGGCGCCCTGGAGCTGGCGCGCGGGAAGTTCGGCGTGGAGGTGAAGATTCCGCAGAAGAACGAGGTGGGCGAGCTGGCCCAGACGTTCAACTACATGAGCAAGCAGTTGCTCGCGTACGACATGGAGAACCGCGGCCTCTACGAGAGCCTGGAGAAGGGCTATCTGGAGACCATCGTCGCGCTGGCCAACTCCATCGACTCCAAGGACGCGTACACGCGCGGCCACAGCCAGCGGGTGGGTGACTTGTCGGTGGAGATTGGCCGCGAGCTGAACCTCACCGAGCGCGAGCTGCGCCAGCTCCAGTACGGCGGCATCCTCCACGACATCGGCAAGATTGGCATCGTCGAGTCCATCCTCTGCAAGCAGACGAAGCTGACGGACCAGGAGATGGCCATCATGCGCGAGCACCCGGCCATCGGCGACGCCATCATCGGCCCGGTGAGCTTCCTGGGCGCGGTGCGCGCGTGCGTGCGCCATCACCACGAGCGGTGGGACGGCACCGGCTATCCCGACAAGCTCCAGGGCGAGGGCATCCCCCTGCTGGCCCGCATCGTCGGGTGCGCCGACACGTTCGATGCCTGCACCTCCACGCGCCCGTACCAGAAGGCCATGCCGCTGGAGAAGGCGATGGAGATTCTCGACAACCTCACCGGCGCGCAGCTGGACCCGCAGGTGGTGGCGGCCTTGCGGCGGGTGATTGCCAAGAAGGGCGTGCGCCTGGAAGGCCACCGGCTGCCCGTCAAGCTGGCCTCGTGAGGCGCGCGCCCGCCGCCCGGAAGGGTGCTAGGGAGGGCGCATCGCTGTTGCGACTTCGAAAGGTACGACGTTGAGCTTCTGGGACCGCATCAAGCCCTCGACTCCCTCCGCCACCGCGACGGACGCCCGCCTGTCCGCCGACGGCTCCCATCTGGAGCTGACGTGGGATGACGGCGCGAAGACGGGCGCCTCCGCCCAGGCGCTCCGCCAGCATTGCCCCTGCGCTGGCTGCGTGGACGAGTGGACGAATCAGCGCACGCTGGACCAGACGAAGGTGCCCGCGGACCTGCGCGTCAAGGAGGTCCACCCCGTGGGCAACTACGCGCTGACCTTCGCCTTCAGCGACGGCCACACCACCGGCATCTATCCCTGGAAGCTGCTGCGCGACATCACCCAGTCCCCCACCGCCTGAGGGCGGCCGCCCCGGAGAGCCCGCCATGAACGAACGCTATCGGCTCGTCAGGCCCCTGGCCTCCGGAGGCATGGCGGAGTTGTTCCTCGGCGTGGCCCGGGCCGCGGAGGGCTTCGAGCGCACCGTTGCAATCAAACGCATCCTCCCGCACCTGGCCCAGGAGCCCGACATCGCACGGATGTTCCTGGCCGAGGCCCGGCTGGCCACGCAGCTCCAGCACCAGAACATCGCCACCGTGTTCGACGTGGGCGAGAGTCCCTCGGGCCTCTTCCTGGTGATGGAGCTGGTGGACGGTTGGGACTTGGGCGTGTTGCTGCGCCTGGCCGCGAAGCAGCGTCAGCCTTTTCCTCCGCACCTGGCCGCGTTCATCACGCTCCAGGCGCTCGCGGGCCTCCACCACGCCTACCGCAAGCTCCACGAGGGACGTCCGCTGCTCGTGGCCCACCGGGATGTGTCTCCGTCCAACATCCTCGTGTCCCGCGAGGGCGAGGTGAAGGTGACGGACTTCGGCATCGCGCTGTTGAGCGGTGCGTCCTTCACCGCGCCGGGACTCTTCAAGGGCAAGGAAGCCTACAGCGCCCCCGAGGTCCTCCAGGGCGCTCCCGCCACCGCGCTGAGCGACCAGTTCTCCCTGGGCATCGTCTTCCACGAACTGCTCACCGGCGCGCATCCCTTCGCATCCACGATACAGCCCGGCTCTCTCGCCGTGGCCATCACCTCACGCGATGTCTCGCCGCTGCCGCCAGAAGTGCCCGCGCCCCTCGCCGCCGTGGTTCAGCGCATGCTGGCCCGCGCACCCGAGGCTCGCTTCGCCTCGCCGGAAGCGGTCGCCGAGGTGCTGGCGCGGTGGCTCGCCCAGTCGGGTGAACCCGCGAGCGCGCATGCCCTCACCGCGTTCCTGACGACGCTTCCCCTGCCGCCCACGCTGAAGGAACAGGGTGAGACGGCGAGCGGCCCGACGTCGCAAGGTCGTGGCACGCCGGCACCCGCTTCGGCGGCCTCCTTCTCCCCAGACATGGACGAGCCCTCGGAGCTCGCGGGCGTCGAGATGAGTTCGAGTGGACGGCTCATCCACCGCTGCGTCCGCTGTGGCTCGCCACTGTCCGCGCCTCGCGCGCCCTGCTCCGTCTGCGCCGCGCGGCTCGCGCCTCCGGCCCCGGGGGCCTTCGCGGCGTCGGACGAGAATGCGTCTCCGTTCCTCGCGGCGGGTGCGTTTCCTTCTTTCGAGGACGACTCCTCGTTCCAGGACGCGCCCGTCGGGAGCGGTGCCTCGACGTCCTCCGGGACGCCCCACGCACCGAAGACGCGGCTCTTCGGGGTGACACCACCGGGTCCGCAGGGCAGTGCCCCCGCTGTCGCCGCGCGTCGCCCCCCGCCGATGGAGGCGGCGTCCGCCACCCAGTCCATCGCCGACAGCATCGAAAGCACGGCGCGCAGGCCCTCCGCACCGAGCGTGACCAGCGCTGGTACCGAGGCCCTGGAGCTGGAGGAGCGCGCTCCGCGTCCCGAGAGCACCTTCGATGCGATTCCCGCCTCTGCTGTCCCGAGACGCTGGGGTCGACGCATCATCGCGCTCCTGGGTGTCGCGGCGGCGGTGGGCGGCAGTGTGTGGCTCTGGCCTCAACGCAACCAGGTCTCCGGGCGACTGATGGCCAGCGTGAATCGGCCCATGGCCGCGCCCGTGCTCATGCTCATGAGCGAGCCGTCGGGCGCGACGGTGCTCGTGGACGACAAGCCCGTGGGGACGACTCCGCTGGCGCTCGACAACGTGTATCCGGCGGGCCCTGTCTCCGTGCAGGTGCGCCTCAAGGGCTACCGCACGTGGAAGGGCACCTTCCCGGGAGCCGAGGCGGCGCAGCTCGAAGTGAAGCTAAAGCGCTGACCCGCGTGCCCCCAGAGGTCCTCGCGCGTTGCTCCGTGCTCACGCACGCGACACGCACGAGGCCACGGACTCGTGGCCCTCGCGCTTCGTCACTTCACCAGACGCAGATGCCCCCGACGCGGCGGAGGCGAGTCATCCTTCGGCCCTTCGGGCGGCGGCGGGACTTCCGACGAAGGCGGTGACGCCACCACCTCGTCGACGGGCGGCTCGGTGGGCACTTCGCGCAGGAAGGTGCGCGGACGCTCGGCGGCCACCGGTACGGGCACCGGGAGCGGCTGCGGCGGAGGACGCGCCACGGCGGACTGCTGCAGCAGCTCCGGCGGCATGTCCTCCATGAACATCCACGACTCCTTCGTCACGTGGCTGGCGATGGCGAACAGCGCCGACCAGGGCACCGCCACCGTGAAGCGCGAACCCGAGAAGCTCAGCGTGCAGCGCACTCCCCACTCGGTCACCGTGAGGTCCGGTGGGTCGAAGCGGTACGACAGGTTGAGGCGCAGATGGGCCTCTCCCCGGAGTGATGCGGGAACGAGCACGCCCGGCCTTCGCGCGTCCAGGTGGATCATCACCATCCCCTGGTCCAGCGAGGCGAGCAGCCGCTCCTTCTTGTCCAAATCCTTCGTGTCTTCCATCCGGTGGTACGGCGGTAAGAAATGCGGTCGCGCTCAACGGCGGCGCACGGCCCGGTCCATCTCCCGCTTCGTCTCCCGTTCCTTGATGTCGTGGCGCCTGTCTTCGTGTGTCTTGCCTCGACAGAGCCCCAGCTCCACCTTGGCGCGCCCCTGCTTGAAATACAGCACAAGCGGGATGATGGAATAACCACGCTCCCGCACCTTGGTGGTCCAACGGTCAATCTCGGCCCGGTGCATCAGCAGCTTCCGGCCGCGCGTGGGAAAATGGTCGAACACGCTGGCGGACTTGTAGGAACCGATGTGCGCATTGAGCAAGAAAAGCTCGCTGCCCTTGGGGAGGGCGTACGCGTCCGAGAGGTTGGCCTCCCCTTGTCGCAGCGACTTCACCTCGCTTCCCGTCAGCTCCAGACCCGCTTCCACCTTTTCGTCCACGGTGTAGTCGAAGCGCGCACGCCGGTTCTCGGCCACGACCTTGATTCCCTGCTCGCCGCCAGCCGGCCCCTTCGACTTTCCACCCGATGCCATACGTGTCCTGGGTCTCCTAACCGCCAAGCGCCATGTTGTCGATGAGGCGTGTATTGCCGCTGAAGGCCGCCACGAGCAGGCGAGCGGCCTGCCCCGGGACCACCGAGGTGAGCGGCGTGAGGCGCTCGGCGTCCACCAGCTCCACGTAGTCCTCCCGCAGCCCGGCGGAGGTCAATTCGTGCCGGACGGCCCCCGTCAGCGCCTGGGCCTCCCGCGTGCCGCCCTGCAGCAGCGTCAACGCGGCCCGGAGTCCTCGCGACAGGGACAGCGCTCGCTGCCTCTCCTCGGAGGACAGGTAGGCATTTCGGCTGCTCATCGCCAGCCCGTCAGTCTCGCGAACCGTCGGCATCCCGACGATGTCCGCGCCCAGGTGCAGGTCCCGGTTGAGCGCCCGGATGACCTGGAGCTGCTGATAGTCCTTCTCCCCGAACAGTGCCGCGTCGGGTCGGAAGAGGGACAGCAACTGGGTGACGATGGTGGCTACGCCCCGGAAGTGTCCCGGACGACGGGCGCCACACAGGCCCTGGCTCACCTCCGTCACCTCGACGTAGGTCTCATAGCCGGGCGGATACATGACCTCGGGCACCGGCGCGAAGACGACGTCGGCGCCCGCTTCGCCACACTTGGCCAGGTCGCCTTCGAAGTCGCGCGGGTAGCGCGAGAGGTCCTCGCGGGGACCGAACTGGGTGGGATTGACGAAGATGGAGACGGCCACCACGTCGGCGCGACGGCGCCCCTCGCGGATGAGCGAGAGGTGCCCTTCGTGCAAGAAGCCCATGGTGGGCACCAGCGCGAGCCGGCGCCCCTCACGGCGCAGCCCCGCCGCCCACGTCTTCACTTCGGCCACGGTGCGTAGGACGGCGGGCGCCATGGCTAGACCGGAATCCCGTAGACGGGGCCGACCTTCTCCTCACCCTCGGCGGGAGCGGCGACTTCGCCCTCCGGGAGCAAGCCCGTGCCCACGGCCGCGGGGGCCACGAGGCGGATGCTCTTGGTCGCCTTGAACGAGTGGTCCTCGTCCGGGAACGCGCCCTGGCGGACCTCGGTGAAGAACGCGCCGGTGGCCTCGGTGATGGAGCCGTGCAGGTTGGCGTAGCGCTTGACGAACTTGGGCTTGAAGTCCGGGTTCATTCCCAAGAGGTCGTAACAGACGAGCACCTGTCCGTCGCAATAACGTCCCGCGCCGATGCCGATGGTGGGGATGGACAGGCTCTGCGTAATCGTGCGCGCCAGCTCCAGCGGCACGCCCTCCAGCACCAGCGCGTAGGCGCCAGCGGCCTCCAGGGCGAGCGCATCGTCGAGAATCTTGCGCGCCTGCTCCTCGTCGCGGCCCTGGACGACATAGCCGCCCATCTTGTGGACCGACTGAGGCGTCAGGCCCAGGTGTCCCATGACGGGGATGCTGGCGCGGACGATGGCGCGGACGGTGTCGGCGAACTCGGCGCCACCCTCCAGCTTCACGCTGCCCACGCCGCCTTCCGTCACCAGCCGGCCCGCGTTGCGGACCGCTTCGTGGGCGGAGACCTGGTAGCTCAAGAAGGGCATGTCTCCCACCACGTGCGCCCGCTTCGCGCCCCGGGTGACGGCCGCCGAGTGGTAGACCATCTGGTCCATCGTCACGGGCAGCGTGGAGTCATGGCCTTGAATGACCATGCCCAGCGAGTCACCGACGAGCAATACGTCCGCACCCGATTGGTCCAGGATGTGGGCGAACGTGGCGTCATAAGCGGTGACCATGCAGATCTTCTGGCCGATCTGCTTGAAGCGCTTCAGCGAATGGATGGTGACCTTGTCCTTCACGGTTCACCTCCTGATGGGTGAGGGTGGATACGGCTCAAGCCGCCTCGCTGCCCCTCGCCGTCCCCACTGGGGATCGCCGGAGGCCGCGAAGTCGGCCCCCGCACTCTAACGCCGCCCGGGCGCCCGTGGGACTTCATCAGCGGCCAACCCGACAGGAGCCCGAAATCAGGGCCGCCGGGAGGCCCTGGGCACGTAATGCTGCGTCCCCGGCTTCGCCTTCCGGATGGCCGCGAGCAAGTCTTCCCGGTCCGCCTCGTTATTCACGAAATCGATATCCGAGGTGTCCACCACGAGGAGCGGAGTCTCCGTGTAGTGGAAGAAGAAGTTGTTGTACGCGTGGACCAGGCCCTCCAGGTAGGTGGAGTCGAACTTGCGTTCGAACTCGCGGCCCCGCTTCTTGATGCGCTGGAGCAGCACGTCGAGGCGGGCCTGGAGGTAGACGACGACGTCGGGCTTGGTGACGCGGGGCCCGAGCGCCTCGAAGACGCGCTCGTAGAGGGCCAGCTCGTGAGCGTCCAGGTTGAGGTGGGCGAAGATGCGGTCCTTGGCGAACAGGTAGTCGCTGACCGTGACGGAGCGGAAGAGGTCCTGCTGGAACAGCTCCTGCTGCTGCCGGAAGCGCGACAGGAGGAAGAAGATCTGCGTCTGGAAGCCGAACTTCTGCCGGTCCGTGTAGAAGTTGGAGAGGAAGGGGTTCTCCTCCACCACTTCGAGCACGCGCCGCGCGCTCAGCCGCTCCGAGAGGATGTTGGAGAGGCTCGTCTTTCCGACGCCAATGGGCCCCTCGACCACGATGTACCGGTAGTCCATCCGCCGAGGCCTCCCGACCCGGAATGCGCGGTGCGGCCCATGCCCGCCTCTGACGAGGACGCGGGGCCTCGCGTGGGGGCGCGGATAACACAACATGGCCGCATGGATCGGCAATTTTCCACGACCCGGGTGGTGACGGGAACCCCCAGGGCTCGCTTGACGCTGTGGGGGGCATCCCCTACGGTCCGCACCGATTCCATGGTGTGTGCGCGGGGTGCCCTTCAGTCATGAGTGGAAGGCAGCGGGCGAAGACGGTGGTGCGGCTCGAAGAGGCCCGCCAGAGCGCCGCGCCCAAGGCACCGGACGAGCAGCCTCCCATGGAAGCAGACCCGCTCTACGGCGTGGTGCTGCTGAAGACGGCGCTTGAATTGAAGCGGCGCAAGGACGGCACCGTGGAGGAGATTCTCCGCGACGTGCTGGCCCGCATGCGCATCCCCGAGGCGGAGTTCCGCGCGTTCCTGGAGCAACAGGGCGGACTGCTCCAGGCCCTCGGAACGCGCTGCCGGTAGCAAGGCAGACAGGCGAGCAGACGCCCGCCCCCTCCCCTACCTGTCTCTTATACCC
>NZ_JABXEM010000365.1:0-8760 GCF_013372595.1 Myxococcus sp. AM011 | reverse complement strand
GGGGTGGGCGCTGTCCTGGGATTTCCGGCGTCGATGGCGGCCGCCGCATTCATCTCCCTGGCGGGCGCGGCCCAGGCGGTGGTTTCGCTCCTGTGGCAAGGGGCGGTCTGGGACACGGTGTCGGCGGCGTTGCGGCGATGGGCGGTGCGACTGCACCTGGCGCGCTCGGACGCGCAGCCTGCCGCGCGGCGTCATATTCCCTACGGGGTGGCCATCGCGCTCGGAACCTTCTGGGCGCTGTGGTGGCAGCACGAAAGCTTGGGTTAGCGCAGAGATTTGGAAGAGGGGACACGCACGATGTTCACACGCTTCACGCATGCCGCCGCGCTTGGCGCACTCGTTGCCATGGTGGCCAGTGGCTCCGCCCTGGCCCAGGATGGCACCAGCGTCAGCCTCGGGGTAGGCGCCCAGAAGGTTCTCAGCATTCCAGGCCTCAGCAAGGTGGCCCTCGGCGATCCGTCCATCGCCGAGGTGAAGACGCTCGGCTCCGGTCAGCTCCTCATCACCGGCCAGGCCGAGGGCAAGACGACCCTGCTCATCTGGAAGTCCACGGGGCAGCGCGTCAGCTACCTCGTGAACGTCCGGAAGCAGGACCCCAACGAGGTCATCTCCGAGATCAAGCGCCTCCTGGGCGAAATCGAAGGCGTCTCCGTGCGCATGGTGGGTGACCGCATCTACCTGGACGGTCAGGCGTACACCACGCAGGACGCGGACCGCATCGACCAGGTGGTGGGCCTGTATCCGAACGTGAAGTCGTTCGTGAAGATCGCCCCCAACGCCAAGAAGCTGGTGGCGCAGAACCTGAACGCGGCGTTCCAGAAGGCGGGCCTGAAGAACGTGCAGGCCAACGTCGTCGGCGCGACCATCTTCCTGGAGGGCTCCGTGGAGAGCCAGCAGGACCTCCAGAAGGCGGAGCTGATTACGAAGGCCATTGGCGAGAAGGTGGAGAACCTGCTCGTCGTCGGCATCAAGCGGATGATCCTCTCCGAGGTCCAGTTCGTCGAAATCCGCCGCAACAGCCGAGACCGCTACGGCATCCGCTACCCGTTGGATATCACGGGCTCGGCGACGGCCGCGGCCACGGTGACGCAGGAGCTGTTCCCCGGAACCTTCGGGCAGGGCGGCTCCAACCTGGGTCTGACGGCGGGCGCGGACTTCTCCATCGGCTTCCAGGGCAACGACGGCTACGGCCGCCTGCTCGCGCAGCCCAAGTTGGTGTGCGCCAGCGGTGAGAAGGCGGAGTTCCTGGCCGGTGGCGAGGTGCCCATCCCCCTCATCACCAACAACCAGTTCTCCATCGAGTACAAGAAGTACGGCGTCATCCTGAACCTGCGCCCCACCGCGGACCGCAACGGCAACATCCAGACGGAGATCGAGGCCGAGGCCTCTGAAATCGATACCTCCGTCGCCGTGTCCATCGGTGGTTCCTCCACGGTGCCCGGCTTCCGCACCCGCAAGGTGAAGACGAACGTCACCGTGCGCCACGGAGAGACCATCGTCCTGTCCGGCGTGTTCAGCCACGACGAGCAGAAGTCCATCTCGAAGATTCCCGGCCTGGGTCACATCCCCATCATCGGTGAGCTCTTCAAGAGCCGCGGGTTCGACTCCACCAAGCGCGAACTGGTCATCTTCGTGACTCCGCGCATCGTCAACCCGGACTCGGACAAGGTCCGCACCATCATCGAGGACGTGAAGAGCCGCTACAAGCAGGCCCGGTCCGAGGTGAACTTCAACATCTTCGACTGACGCTCGGGGCGCCTTGAAGGCGCCTGGAGCCGGGCCCCAGGGCCCTGGACGGGCCGGTTTCCTCCCTTTTTCCGGGGTGGGAGCCGGCCCGTCGCCTTGCGGGCGGGCACGTCGGATGCGGCTGGCGCTTTGAGGTGGAAGGGGTGCTTGCTAGCATCCGTCCCATGTTTTTGATCACCCTCGCGGAAAAGGGCGGCGGGACCGAGCAGCGTGAGTACACCAAGCCGGAAATCACCATCGGTCGGCTGCCCGGCAATGACATCATGCTCGCGAAGGGCAATGTCTCGAAGTACCACTCCCGCATCGTCGCCAAGGATGGCAAGTGCATCATCGTGGACATGAAGTCCACGAACGGCACCTTCGTGAACGGCAAGAAGATCGCCGCGCCACAGGTGCTCAAGCCCACCGACCAGATCTACATCGGTGACTACATCATCAACGTGGAGCCGCTGGAGGATGCGGGTCCGCAGATGACCCGCGCCGGCCAGGCCGAGGAGGCCTACGAGGACGGTGGCGAGGAGGAGCCGTACGAGGAGGAGGAGCAGTACGAAGAGGAGGAGCCGTACGAGGAGGAGCCGCCACCTCCGGCTCCCGCGGCGAAGGCTCCCGTCGCTGGACGCATGCCCGCGTCCATGGCCTCCGCCCTGGCGAAGAACAAGAAGAAGGTGGACCCCCGGATGGAGCGCTACACGCGCCTCCAGAAGGAGATCCACGACCGGCTCATCGAGTACCTCGACCTGCGTCGCATGGACATGGACCGGCTCGGCGATGACGAGCTGTGGCGCCGCACCGAGAAGGCCATCCGCGACATCATCGACCAGATGGAAGCGGACGGAGAGCTTCCGGAGGACGTGGACCGCGAGGAGCTGCTCACCGACGTCATCAACGAGGCGCTGGGCCTGGGGCCCCTCGAGGCGTTCCTCGCGTCGGATGAGATCAGCGAGATCATGGTGAACCACGCCAACCAGATCTACATCGAGCGCAAGGGTCAACTGACGCTGTCGGAGAAGACCTTCTCCTCGAACCAGGCGGTGCTCGGCGTCATCGAGCGAATCGTGGCGCCCATCGGCCGGCGCATCGACGAGTCCAGCCCGCTGGTGGATGCGCGCTTGAAGGACGGCAGCCGCGTCAACGCCATCATCCCTCCGCTGGCGCTGAAGGGTCCTTGCATCACCATCCGCAAGTTCAAGAAGGACTCGCTGAAGATCTCGGACCTGGTGAAGTACAAGACGCTCACCGCGCAGATGGCCGAGTTCCTGGAGATGTGCGTCAAGGCCAAGCGCAACATCGTCATCTCCGGCGGCACGGGCTCCGGCAAGACGACGACGCTCAACATCATCAGCGCGTTCATCCCGGACAATGAGCGCATCGTCACGGTGGAGGACGCCGCGGAGCTGCAGCTCCCCCAGGACCACTGGGTGCAGTTGGAGAGCCGGCCGCCCAACCTCGAAGGCAAGGGCGCCATCACCATCCGGGATTTGGTGAAGAACTGCCTGCGCATGCGGCCGGACCGCATCGTCGTGGGTGAGTGCCGCTCGGGTGAGACGCTGGACATGCTCCAGGCCATGAACACGGGCCACGACGGCTCGCTCACCACGCTGCACGCCAACACGCCGCGTGACGCCATCGCCCGGCTGGAGACGATGGTGCTGATGTCCGGCATGGACCTGCCGGTGAAGGCCATCCGAGAGCAGATCGCCAGCGCGGTTCACATGATCGTGCAGCAGACGCGCTTCTCCGACGGGACCCGGAAGATCTGCTTCGTCACCGAGGTGTCCGGCATGGAGGTCGACATCGTCACGCTCCAGGACATCTTCTATTACAAGCAGGACGGCTTCACGGAGGACCACAAGGTGCGGGGTCGCTTCGTGGCGTCCGGCTTCGTGCCGAAGTTCTACGACGAGCTTCAGCGCAAGGGCATCCCCGTCAACATGAGCATCTTCCGGGAGGACTGACGCGCCATGCCTACACTGGTCGTCCGTCTGCCTGATGGCACGGAGAACGAACACGAGGTCGCTGGCGAGCTGAAGCTGGGTCGCCAGCAGGGCTGTGAAGTCCTGCTCACCGAGGGAGGCGTCTCGCGGACACACGCGCGCGTCTTCACCGAGGCGGGAGGGGTCTTCATCGAGGACCTCGGCAGCGCCAACGGCACCTTCGTGGACGGCGAGCGCATCGCCGAGCCCACCGCGCTCACGCCCCAGTCCGAGGTCATCCTCGGCGACTACACGCTGAGCCTGAAGGCGTCGGCTGGCAAGGCCACCGGCTCGCGGCGGGCGGCCAAGCCGGCGGGCCCTGAATCCGCCATGCCCGTGGGCGCGGAGGGCGGCGGTGCTCGCGCCACCCGGGCCCTGCCCAGCATCAAGGCGAAGCCCGCTGGAGGCAGTGGCCCCGCGGGCGCGGCGCCGGCGAGGCGACCCAAGGCCCCGGGCGGTCCTCCCGCTGGAGGTGGCGGCGGGCCGCTCTTGCGCGGCACCGTGGGGCCGTGGGCGGGGAAGACCTATCCGCTCAAGGGCAAGGTGCTCGTGGGGCGCCTGCCTCCCGCGGGCATCATCCTGGAAGACGACTCGGTCAGCCGGAAGCACGCGGAGCTGGAGTCCGCCGGTGGCGTGGTGTCGGTGCGCGACCTGGGCAGCGCCAACGGCACGTTGCTTAACGGCGACCCGCTGGGCCCGGAGTCGGTGGACCTGCAGCCCGGGGACCAGCTCCAGTTCGGCGTGGTGGAGATGACCTTCGAGGCGTCCCAGTCCGACGCGCTGGCCCGTCGGGGCGCGGGCGCGGCTTCGGGGCCTCCGTCGCGGCGGGGGGGCGTCGCGCAGGGTGGCGGCGGCGCGGACCCGGAGGCCCGGCGCAAGAAGCTGTTCATCGCCGGCGGCGGTCTGG
The DNA here is from genome assembly GCF_013372595.1 of Myxococcus sp. AM011. NCBI lineage: Bacteria > Pseudomonadati > Myxococcota > Myxococcia > Myxococcales > Myxococcaceae > Myxococcus > Myxococcus sp. AM011. The sequence continues at coordinate 4,134 of NZ_JABXEM010000365.1, read as the reverse complement.
TGGGCGTGTTGCTGCTGGCGGTGATGGTCAAGGCGCTGATGCCCGCGCAGGCCGTGGACTCCGGAGGCCCCATGGGCCAGGGAGTGCCCGTGGACCCCGCGCAGCAGGTGTCGGAGCTGCTCAGCGAGTGTCGCTCCTTCGCCTCCAGCGAGCTGGGCCCGCCCAACTGGGTCAAGGCCGAGCAGATCTGCTCGCAGGTGTTGGACCTGGACCCCATCAACACCGACGCCAACACGCTCATCCGCCGCATCAAGCTGGAGAAGGACGCCTTCGAGCACTTCTCCCAGGGTGAGAAGCTGCAGCAGCGCCTGAAGCCCGAGGAGGCGCTGGACTCCTTCCGCAAGATTCCGAGGGAGAGCGAGTACTTCCGCCGCGCCCGCGCCAAGGCGGCCGAGGCCGCCGAGCAGGTGACGAAGCGCGCGCTGGACGACTGCAGGCGCTACCTGCGCGACTCGCAGTGGAGCGCGGCCGTGCCCCGGTGCCAGACGTACATGGCGGTGTGGTGCCAGAACCAGCCGCGTGACGACCTGCAGCCGCCGCTCGGCTTCGACGTGAGGCTGGAAGGGCGCTTGAAGAAGAACGAGTGGCGGCCGAAGGACCCGCTGTTCGTGAAGTTCCTCATCTCGCGCCTCAAGCTGGACCCGAACGCGATTCCCTGGACGTGCCCGGTAGCGGAGGTCCTCAACCGCGACAACCTGCCCACGGACCCGAAGACGGTGGTGTTCGAGGCGGTGAAGGGCCGCTATTCGAACAAGCTGATGCAGGCGGCGATGATGGACTACTGGGCCGGCCGTGGCAGCGAGGCGCTGGCCACGTTGCAGAAGCTGCGCGCCAACTACGAGTCCGCGCAGTTCCACGCCGCGGCGGACGAGATGCTCAAGACGATGTCCACGGTGGATCAGCTCTTCAAGGGTGGACAGAGCTACCTGGCCGCGGATGACCCGGAGAAGGCCGCCGAGCCGCTGCGCGAGGCGCTGGAGGTGGACAAGTCGCTGATGCTGGACCTGGCGGAGTCCAAGCCGTCGTTCTACCGGCGCGCCATCCTCGCGGACATGGCGGACAAGTCGTACCAGCGCGGCAAGCACTGGGCGGACCGCGACGACAAGCGCCGCGCGTGCCGGATGTGGAAGCTGGGCTTCGGCTTCTACGCGGGCAACCCGGACCTGAACAAGGCGGCGGGCTTCTGCTCCGCCACGGCGCTCTCCACGTTCCGTCAGGCGGGCGGCTGCCCGGACATGGCGGCGGTGCTGGACTTCGCCGTCAAGGGTGACGGCGTGGAGGAGCTCGTCATCGCGAAGAAGAAGGAGTGGAGCTGCCCGTAGCAAGCGAGTTGGACAGGGCGGGACGGGCGCGCTAGGCACGGGGGCATGGCCGACACCAGCCCCCCGCGCACCGCGCCCACCCTGGTCCTCATCGACGCGTCCGGCTTCATCTTCCGCGCGTACCACGCCATTCCGCCGCTCACGTCGAGCAAGGGCGTTCCCACCAACGCCGTGCTCGGCTTCACGCGCATGGTGCTCAAGGCCCTGCGGGACTTGAAGCCCACGCACGTGGCGCTCGCCTTCGACAAGGAGAGCCGCACGGAGCGCCAGAAGATAGACCCCAACTACAAGGCCCACCGCGAGGGTCCGCCCGAGGACCTGGTGCCGCAGTTCGCGCTCATCCGCCGCGTGGTGGAGGCGCTCAACCTGCCGGTGCTGGAGTTCGCGGGCTGGGAGGCGGACGACGTCATCGGCACGCTGGCCCACAAGGCGAAGGCCGAGGGCTTCTGCGTCCAGGTCGTCACCGGGGACAAGGACTTCATCCAGATTGTCGACGAGGACGTGCGCCTCTTCGACCCGATGAAGGACGTGCACACCCGGCCCGAGGACGTGAAGGAGCGGCTGGGAATCGAGCCCCGGCAGATGCGCGACTACCTGGCGCTCATCGGTGACGCGGTGGACAACGTGGCCAAGGTGCCGGGCATCGGCCCCAAGACGGCCACGGAGCTCATCCAGCAGTTCGGTGACGTGGACACGCTCCTGGCCCGGCTGGACGAGGTGAAGAAGCCCAAGATTCGGGAGAACATCGCCTCGCACCGGGAGAGCCTGCTGCTCGCCCGGCGGCTGGTGACGTTCAACACGGAGCTGCCGCTCGACGTGCGAGTGGCGGAGCTGACGCGCAAGGACGTGGACTCCGCGAAGGCGCGCGAGCTCTTCACGGAGCTGGAGTTCTACGCGCTGCTCAAGGACCTGCCCCAGCAGGGCCCGACCGAGTCCTCTTCCTCCGAGCCCGCGAAGGAGCGGCCCGCGCCCCTGGCCATCACCACCACGCTGGTGGGCACCGACGCGGAGCTGCTGGCGCTGGCGGAGGCGGTGCGCGCGGCGGGCTCGGTCAGCCTGATTCCGGCGTACGAGGGCATGCCCTTCGCGTCGAAGCTGGTGGGCCTGGGCGTGGCGCTGCCGGACGCGAGCACCCGCTACGTGCCGCTGCGCCACGCGGTGCTGGGCGCCACGCAGGTGAAGCCCGAGGCCTTCACCGCCGCGTTCAAGGGCGTGCTGGAGGACCCGGCGGTGAAGAAGGGCGGGCATGACCTCAAGGCCCTCACGCTGGTGCTGGCCAACGAGGGCCTCACCCTGGCTGGCGCGCACGACGACGTGGAGCTGTTGAGCTACCTGCTCAACCCGTCACGCCGCGAGCACGCGCTGGCGGACCTGGCGCGCGAGCGGCTGGCCACGGAGCTGCCCGCGCTCCCCGCGGCGGCCGAGGGCAAGCGGGGCAAGAAGGACAGGGCGCTGGCGGACCACTCGCCGGAGGAGGTGGCCTCGGGCTTCGCGGTGCGCGCGGAGGCGGCGCGCAGGCTGGCGCCGGAGCTGTGGAAGGAGCTGGACGAAGCGAAGCTGGCGCAGCTCGCGAAGGAGCTGGAGCTGCCGCTGCTGCCCATCCTCGCGCGGATGGAGCAGAAGGGCGTGAGCCTGGACACGGTGGAGCTGGCGCGCATCTCCGTGAAGGTGGACGCGGCCGTCGAGGCGCAGGTGAAGGAGGTCTACAAGCACGCGGGCCACGAGTTCAACATCGGCTCCAACCCGCAGCTCGTCCAGGTGCTCTTCACCGAGCTGAACCTGCCCATCATCAAGCGTGGCAAGACGGGCCCGTCCGCGGACCAGGAGGTGCTGGAGAAGCTGGCCGAGGACCACCCGCTGCCGGGCGCCATCATCGAGTACCGCAGCCTGTCCAAGCTCAAGAGCACCTACCTGGACACGCTGCCCACGCTGGTGGCCCCCGACGGGCGCATCCACACCACGTACCACCAGGCGGCCACGGCCACCGGACGCCTGTCGTCCACCGACCCCAACCTCCAGAACATCCCCGTGCGCACGGAGCTGGGCCGGGAGATTCGCCGCGCCTTCGTGGCCGCCCCGGGCCACCAACTGGTCAGCGCCGACTACAGCCAGGTGGAGCTGCGCCTCCTGGCCCATATCGCGGACGACCCGGTGCTCGTGGAGGCGTTCCGCAATGACGAGGACGTCCACAGCCGCACCGCGGCCGAAGTCTTTGGCGTGGCGCCGGACCAGGTGGACCGCGAGCAGCGCCGGGTGGCGAAGATGGTGAACTTCGGCATCGCCTATGGCCTGTCACCGCACGGCCTGGCCACGCGGCTGGGCATTCCGCAGGAGACGGCGCGCGACATCATCGAGCGCTACTTCATCCGCTACGCCGGCATCCGCCGCTACCTGGATGAGACCGTCAACACGGCGCGCAAGACGGGCTACGTGGAGACGCTCTATGGCCGCCGGCGGTACATGGCGGACTTGAACTCGAAGAACCGGGGCGTGGCACAGGCCGCCGAGCGCGCCGCCATCAACATGCCGATTCAAGGCACCGCCGCCGACCTCATCAAGAAGGCCATGCTGGTGGTGGACGCGGACCTGCGTGCCCAGGGCCTGCGCACGGTGATGCTGCTTCAGGTCCACGACGAACTCCTGCTGGAGGCGCCGGACGCGGAAGTGGAGCAGGTGAAGGCGTTGGTGTCGCGCGGCATGGCGGGCGTGGCCACGCTGAAGGTGCCGCTCAAGGTGGATGTCGGCGCGGGGCGAAGCTGGTCTGACGCCCATTGAAAAACAACGCGGGAGGAGCGCCCACCCCCGTAGACGC